>CAIWCQ010000107.1 GCA_903911165.1 uncultured Actinomycetes bacterium
AGGTCTTCAGCAGAAGTGGCCGGCGTGGGCGGGGCTGGTGATGCGGGAACGTCGCCGCTGCGAGCGACTCGCACCGCAGCTTTCAGCGCCCGGGCCATTTCCGGAAGTGCTCTGGCTGTTGCCCGCGAATCATCAAGCAGTGCTTGTCTTTTCGTCCGCGAAGAACTAGCCGGATAGCCGAGATTCCTAGTCACCCCGTTGGCCGCTTCGGTAACTGAAACAGCTATGCCCACCCCATCGGCGACGGTATGGGAAACCACCAGCGTCACCGCCGTTTCTCCGTTGGTGAAGGTCTGGACAGCCAGCCGCCACGGCGGCCCGAATTCCGGATCGATCGGGAGCGCGGCCTGCTCGTCGGTCCATGCGGTCAGTTCAGTGCGCGGCCGAGCCTGGCTGGCGACGTCAATATCGAGGCCCTGCCACGCGATCCACCGGTGTCTACCGAACGGCAGTGGCGAGCGTTCAATACGGCGGCCGAGAATGCCGTGGCCGAGGTTGCGATGGAACCGCCGCAACGCGTCCAGGTCGACGTCGCGTTCATAGATCCAGGTGAACTGGATCACCGGCCCGTGACCGAGTGCGCGCAGGCCCAGAAAGGAAGCCTGATCGATGTAGGCGAGCGTGTTGTCCACAGCAGCAATGGTAACGAGCAGGCTTTATCTCTCGGGCCGGTGATCCATCCCGGACTCCTTGCGCTGCTGCGCGGTGATCGGCGCAGGGGCATCGGTGAGTGGATCCACGCCGCCGCCGGACTTGGGGAAGGCGATGACGTCCCGGATGGAGTCGGCACCGAAGAGCAGTGCGGTGATGCGGTCCCAGCCGAAAGCGATACCACCGTGCGGGGGTGCGCCGAAGGTGAAGGCCTCTAACAGGAACCCGAACTTTTCGGCTGCTTCCCTGTTGTCGATGCCCATCACCGTAAAGACTCGCTCCTGGACGTCGCGGCGGTGGATGCGGATTGAGCCACCACCGATCTCGTGGCCGTTGCAGACGATGTCGTAAGCGTCTGCGAGCACCGCACCCGGATCGGTGTCAAGTACTGCCGCACACTCCGGCTTGGGCGCGGTGAACGCGTGATGTACCGCCGTCCACACACCGGATCCGACGGCGACATCGCCGGCGGCGGTCGCATCGTCGGCCGGTTCGAACAACGGCGGGTCCACGATCCAGGTGAACGCCCACGCCCCCGCGTCAATCATGTCCAGCCGACGGGCGATCTCGCCGCGGGCCGCGCCCAGCAGCGCCCGGGAAGCCTTAGCCGGTCCGGCCGAAAAGAACACGCAGTCGCCGGGTTTCGCACCCACCTGCATTGCCAGCCCGGCACGCTCGGCCTCGGAAAGATTCTTGGCCACCGGCCCACCGAGCGTGCCGTCTTCATCGATGAGCACATAGGCCAGACCGCGGTGTCCGCGCTGCTTGGCCCAGTCCTGCCAGCCGTCCAGGGTCCGGCGGGGCTGCGAGGCGCCGCCCGGCATCACCACCGCCCCGACGTAGGGCGCCTGGAACACCCGAAACGGCGTGGCGGCGAAGTACTCGGTGCATTCGACGAGTTCGAGGCCGAATCGCAGATCCGGTTTATCGGAGCCGAACCGGCGCATCGCGTCGGCATAGGTCATCCGCGGGATGGGCAGCGGCAGTTGATAGCCGATCAGCGCCCACAGCGCAGCCAGCACTTCCTCGGCGACGGCGATCACGTCATCGGTGTCGACGAAGCTCATTTCGACGTCGAGTTGGGTGAACTCAGGCTGGCGGTCGGCGCGGAAGTCCTCGTCGCGGTAGCACCGCGCGATCTGGTAATAGCGCTCCATACCGCCGACCATGAGCAGCTGCTTGAACAGCTGCGGGCTCTGCGGCAGCGCGTAAAACGAGCCGGGCTGCAGGCGGGCCGGCACCAGGAAGTCGCGCGCCCCCTCGGGGGTGGATCGGGTAAGGGTGGGCGTCTCGATCTCGATGAAATCGCGGCTGGCCAGTACCGAGCGGGCGGCGGCATTGACCCGCGACCGCAGGCGCAGCGCGTCCCCTGGGCCGCCGGCGCGCCGCATATCGAGGTAGCGGTGCCGCAGCCGGGCCTCCTCGCCGGCCAACTCGTCGAGCTGGAAGGGCAGCGGCGCGCTCTCCCCCAGCACCGTCAGCGAGGTCGCGTTGATCTCGATTTCTCCGGTGGCGATGTCGGAGTTGACATTGCCCTCCGGGCGAATTTCGACCACCCCGGAAACCAGGACGCAAAACTCCGCGCGCAGCCGGTGGGCGCCGTCGAGCACGTCGGCATCGCGAAACACGACCTGGGCGACGCTCGGTCCATTTCCCGGGTCGCTGCGCTCCTGCCCTCCGGACGTATTTCCCGGGTCGCTGCGCTCCTGCCCTCCGGATAAATTTCCCGGGTCGCTGCGCTCCTGCCCTCCGGATGTATCCCGGAGGTCGATGAAGATCACCCCGCCGTGGTCGCGGCGCCGGGCCACCCAGCCCGCCAGGGTTACCTGTTGGC
>CAIWCQ010000108.1 GCA_903911165.1 uncultured Actinomycetes bacterium
GTCTCGTTCACCGAGAACTTCCACAATGTGCTCTCGCCGCGGAGTTCGCTGCTGGTTCTGGGTGACGGCCGCACCAACTACCGCAACCCCGCCGTCGACGTTCTGGCGCACATGGTGACTGCCAGTCGTCACGCGCACTGGCTCAACCCCGAACCCAAGCACCTGTGGGGCAGCGGTGATTCGGCGGTCCCGCGTTATGCCGACGTCATCACCATGCACGAATGCCGGTCGGCGAAGCAGTTGGCCGCGGTTATCGACCAGTTGTTGCCGGTGTGAGAAGTTGCCGCCGATATCAGAAGTAGGCTCTCCCATCGTGACGTCTCGGCGCAGACTCGGCGTGATGGGTGGGACCTTCGATCCCATCCACAACGGTCACCTGGTCGCGGCCAGTGAGGTCGCCGACCTCTTCGATCTCGATGAGGTGGTGTTCGTTCCGACCGGCCAACCCTGGCAGAAGACGCGCCATGTCACCGCGGCCGAGGACCGCTACCTGATGACCGTCATCGCCACCGCCTCCAATCCTCGGTTCTCCGTCAGCCGAGCCGACATCGACCGGGGCGGGCCGACGTACACCACCGACACCCTGCGCGATCTGGGCGCGTCGCATCCGGACTGCGACCTGTACTTCATCACCGGCGCGGATGCGCTGGCCTCGATCCTGACCTGGCAGGGCTGGGAGGAACTGTTCGGGCTGGCCAGGTTCGTCGGGGTCAGCCGGCCCGGCTCTGAACTCACCGACTCCCACATCACCGACGCCGTGGAACGGCTTCCCGACGACGCCCTCAGCCTCGTCGAGATACCGGCGTTGGCCATCTCGTCCAGTGAGTGCCGTGCGCGTGCGGCCGACTCGCGGCCGATCTGGTACCTGGTGCCCGACGGCGTCGTGCAATACGTCACCAAGCGCAACCTGTATCGGCGGGGACTGTGACGGCCTCCCCGGAAGCGATTGCGATGGCGACCGTGGCGGCGCGGGCCGCCGCTGAAAAACTCGCAGCCGACATCGTCGTGATCGACGTGTCGGGTCAGCTGGTGATCACCGATTGCTTCGTCATCGCCTCGGCGTCCAACGAAAGGCAGGCCAATGCGATCGTCGACGAGGTTGAGGAGAAGATGCGTCTGGCCGGGCACAAACCGGCACGCCGGGAGGGAACCCGGGAGGGCCGCTGGGTGCTGCTGGACTTCTTCGACATCGTCGTCCACATCCAGCACACCGATGAGCGGAATTTCTATGCGCTCGACCGGCTGTGGCGGGACTGCCCGGTCCTCGACGTGGATCTCGACGCACCTACTCCACCCGGCGAGTCGACGTGAGGGTGCGGCGGTTGGTGCTGCTGCGCCACGGCCAGACCGAGTTCAACGCCGATAGCAGGATGCAGGGTCAGATCGACACCGATCTGACCGATCTCGGCCGGGCCCAGGCGCTGGCTGCCGCGGAGGTGCTTGCGACCCGGCAGCCGTTGCTCATCGTTTCCTCCGACCTGCGCCGGGCTTACGACACCGCCGCGACGCTGGCGCGGTGCTGCGAACTTCGGGTACGCAAAGACCCCCGGTTGCGGGAGACGCACCTGGGGGACTGGCAGGGACTGACGCACGACGAGGTTGATGCCGGCGCACCGGGAGCGCGGACGGCCTGGCGCGATGACGCGACCTGGGCGCCGCACGGTGGAGAGAGTCGCGTCGACGTCGCCGACCGCAGCGTGCCACTGGTCGCCGAGTTGGTCGCCGGGGAACCGGACTGGGGGAGCGACGACGCCGACCGGCCAGTTGTGCTGGTGGCGCACGGCGGGTTGATCGCCGCACTGTGCGCCGCGCTTCTCGACCTGCCGGTGGCCAACTGGCCGATACTGGGCGGGATGGGCAATGCCAGTTGGGCTCAGTTATCCGGTCACGGCGGCGCGGAAGCGGGGTTCGCCGACCTGCGCTGGCGCCTCGACGTCTGGAATGCATCCGCTCAGGTCGCCAACGATGTCCTCTGATCCAGTTCCAATCCCGAGCCGCAGCGCTCTGCTGGTGTTCTGCGACTCGCTGTCCTACTACGGACCGCAGGGCGGCCTGCCCGCCGACGACCCCCGTATCTGGCCCAATATCGTTGCCTCTCAGCTTGGTTGGGAGCTCGAACTGATCGGTCGGATCGGTTGGACGAGTCGTGACGTGTGGTGGGCGGCGACGCAGGACCCGAGGTCATGGGCAGCCTTGCCGCGTGCGGGCGCGGTGATCTTCGCGACCAGTGGCATGGACTCGCTGCCGTCGCCGTTGCCGACCGCGATCCGGGAGTCGATCCGCTACGTACGTCCACCGTGGTTGCGCCGATGGGTGCGCGACTCCTACGGCTGGCTGCAACCACGGTTGTCCCCGGTGGCACGTCCGGCACTTCCTCCGCGTCTGAGTGTCGAATACCTCGAGATGACCCGTGGTGCAATCGACTTCAACCGTCCCGGCATCCCAATTGTGGCCTCTCTTCCATCGGTCCACATCGCGCCGACCTACGGGCACTCACATCGCGGCCGTCCGGGAACGGTCGCGGCGATCACGCCGTGGGCGGCGAGTCACCGCATTCCATTGGTGGACCTCAAAGAAGCCGTCGAACCGCACATTCTGGGTGGCCGAGGCAATCCGGACGGGATCCATTGGAACTTCGAAGCACACTGTGCGGTCGCCGAGTTGATGCTCACCGCACTCGCCGAGGCCGGCGTCACACCGGGGCGTGGCTAGTGCCGGTGATCGTGGTGACCGACTCCTCGGCCCGGCTGCCGGCAGATGCGATCGACGAATGGGAAATCCGGGTGGTGCCACTGCATATCCTCGTCGACGGCGAAGATCTGCGCGACGGCATCGACGAGGCGCCGGCTGATTTATATCAGCGAAAAGTCACCACCGCCGGGGCCAGCCCGACCGAACTAACGGCGGTGTACCGGGCTGCGTTAGCTGACTCTCGCGGCGACGGCGTAGTGGCAGTTCACATCTCCGCGGAACTATCGAGCACACTTGGCGCGGCTGAGCACGCGGCACGTGAGTTCGACGGCGCGGTGCGGGTGGTCGACTCGAGGTCGGCGGGCATGGGTACCGGTTTCGTCGCGCTGGCCGCCGCGCGTGCGGCATCCGGGGGTGCTGATCGCGATACCGTTGCCGCGGAAGCGGAATCGACGGTGTCACGGGTGCATGCCTTCCTGGTGGTGCAACGTCTGGAGAACCTGCGCCGCAGCGGCCGGATCGGGGCCGCCGCGTCCTGGCTGGGAACCGCGCTGGCGCTCAAACCACTGCTGCGCATCGATGACGGCAAGTTGGTGCTGGCTCAGCGAGTACGCACCACCTCGAAGGCCACCGTGGCAATGGTCGAACAGGTGCTCGCCGTGGTGGGGGAGCGTCGCGCCGCACTGGCTGTGCACCACGTCGACAACCCCGCCGGCGCGGCCGAGGTCGCCGCAACCTTGGCCGGTGCGCTGCCGGGGTGCGGTCCGGCGATCGTCACCGATCTCGGTCCGGTGCTCGGGGTGCACTTGGGCCCGGGAGCAGTGGGTGTCGTTTTGGCTCTTGAGCCCGCTTCGACCGGCTGACTCACCGAGAAGCGAACCTTCAACGAGAAGCGAATCGGCCGGTGACCGGCGGCAGATCCTTCAGTGTCACAATGCCCGGTGGTGCAGCCACCACCATCGGCACCGCGTTGGTTACCGGCATGGCGGTGTAGATCATTCCGAGCCCCATGAACCCCGGTTCGGTCCAGTCCTTCGGCGGCAGGCAGTGCAGGACGGTGCGCATATTGGGCACCCCGAACACCTGGATCACGTGACCATGCTCAAGAGGTTTGGGCGGCACGACATGGTCGCCCATGATCCAGTTGAACCCGACGCTGACCACGTTGCGCTCGCCCACCCAGCCGCGGTGGTAGCCGTTAACCCCCGCTACGGTGCCTTCCGGGATCGTCATGAAACCGAGGTCGGTATCGCCGGTGGCCGCGGTGAAGGTCACGTCGAAGCTCATCCGGTCCAGTTCGGCGCCGATCGCGTCGGCCATCATGGCGGCTGACTCGGCGAATACTGCGCTCTCCTGGGCCACGCTCTCGGCGAGCCCCGGGGTTTGCGGATCGCAGGAAAACCCCATCGAGGTCTGGGTTGCTGCCGACTCGTAGGTGGAGCAGTCCACCGACTCGGTGATCCTGATCTCGTCGACCCGTTCACAGGAACCGGAGAGCACCATGGCGACCATATTGGTCATTCCCGGGTGGGCGCCGTTGCCGAAGATGGTGGAATTGCCTCGCGCACAAGCATTTCGGATCCGGTTGAGGTCTTCCGTGCTCTGCTTGCCGCCGGTGATCCAGGCAGCCGACGTGCACACGTTCACCCCCGACTCCAGGATGCGTTCGAGTTCGTTGATGCTGGGCCACAGCGGGTTGTAGCAGCACGCGTCCGGTCTGGTCGCCAGCAGCGCATCGATATCACGAGTGGCCGTGACCCCGGTCGGCTTACCCGGTCCCAGTGGCCAGCCGGCCAGCTCGGCCGCATCCATGCCGACCTTGTCGTCGCCATGGGCGTAGACACCGACGAGTTCCATGTCGGGCCTGCCGATGATCGCGTGCAGGGACCGGCGACCGATATTGCCGGTGGTCCACTGGATCACTTGTAGCGGCCGGTCGGTCGTTTGGCTCATGTCGTCCTCCTGATTTCACAGTCCGGGATTGGTCCACAGCCCACTGCCTGGCACGGTGGCACCGTAGGGCTGCGGGTCAGTCGTCGACTTTACGGTCGTCGCATGCGAACCGAGCAGCCGCTGGCCAACCTGCACCGCCGTCTGCGCGGGCGCGCCGAGCCGATCGCCGCCTCGCACGTCCCAAACGTCCCAAACGACCCAAACCGCCCGGACGACCCAAACCGCCCGGACGACCCAGACGACCCAAACGGCCCGGACGACCCGGACGGTGAGGACGACGGTGCGCCTGCGCCGAGCTGGATTCCCGACGAGCGGGCGTCGCGCGGACTCCCCTGGCTTTCAGCGATCCGCGCTGACCCCGGCCGGGCCGGGGTACTGGCTCTGGGCGTCCTCGGCGTGCTGGCCGTCTTAGTCACGGTGTTCACCTTGATCCGCCAGAGTCCGGCTCCGGTCACCTCGGCCAAGTTGCCACCGGTGGCGATGGTCTCCTCGGCTGCTCCGCAGCCTGGAACTGCCGCGCCGGTCCCGCCATCAGCTCCGGATCAGTCGGTGGTGGTCAGCGTCGTAGGGTTGGTTCACCAGCCCGGACTGGTCACGCTGGCGCCGGGCGCCCGCATCGCCGACGCGATGGCAGCGGCCGGCGGCCCGCTGAAGGGGGCCGACACCGTGGGCCTGAACCTGGCCCGGCGCGTCGCTGACGGCGAGCAGATCGTCGTCGGCATCGCCACCCCCGCCGGGCATCCGGTGGTCCTGGGCAGCTCGGTCGGACCCGGCACACCGGCGACCGGCAACCTCGGTCCGGCGGCCGGCAGCGTCGCCGGCCGCACACCGTCCAGCCCCGTCGACCTGAACACCGCCACCGTCGAGGAACTGGACACCCTGCCCGGGGTAGGGCCGGTGACCGCAGCGGCGATCGTCACCTGGCGGCAGGCCAATGGCAGGTTCACCACGGTCGACCAACTCGGTGAGGTCGACGGCATCGGTCCGGCTCGACTGGAGAAGCTGCGGCCTCGGGTGCGGGTCGAAGCGGTGCAATGATCCCGCCGGGCGCCACTCGGTTGGATGTTCGGCTCGTGCCGGCCGCGGTAACGGCCTGGTCGGTCACCGCCGCGGGAATCACCTGGGGCGTCGGCCCGGTGATCGCGATGGTCTGCGCCGCCGGTGCAATCGTCGGGGCACTGAGCCGACGCGGAACTGCGCGGCCGGCCCTACGCGCTGCCGGCGCTGGCGCACTGGGCGTTGCGGTCGTCGGTGCCGGGTTCGGACTCGCCGTCGGACTGCGCAGTCACGCCGCCGATCACCATCCGGCTGTCCGGCTCTTCGGCACAACGGCAGAGGTAACGGTGACGCCTGAGGAAAACCCGCGCGCAATCGGTAGCGGACGGCTGATGTTTCGGGCCGCTCTGGTTGCCATCGCCGATGATGATGTCGCCGGCCGGGTCGTGGTTTTCGCGTCGGGAGGCGACTTCTCAGAGTTGACCGCCGGCCAACCCGCGCGGTTCCGGGCGCGCATTTCCCGGCCTGCACGCCGGGATCTCACGGTGGCCACGCTCACCGTCGTCGGCCGGCCCGTGCTCGGTGAGGCCTCGGTGGTGCAGCGCGTCGCCCAGGGTGTGCGGGCGCGGTTCGCCGCGGCCAGCCGCGACGCCTTACCAGCCGATCAGGCCGCGATGCTGCCCGGGTTGGTGCTCGGCGACACCACCACCGTGCCCGCCGCCACCGTCGGGGAGTTCCGCACCGCCGGGCTGACGCACCTGACCGCGGTCTCCGGCGCTAACGTCACGATCGTCTGCGGAGCGGTGCTGCTATCGGCCGGGCTGATCGGTCCCCGGGCGGCCGTGGTGCTGGCCGCGCTGGCGCTGGTGGCGTTCGTGTTCGTGGTGCAGCCCACCGCCAGCGTGCTGCGCGCCGCGGTGATGGGAGCCATCGCTCTGATGGCCGTGCTCTCGGCCCGTCGCCGCCAGGGTGTCCCGGTCCTTGCAGCCACCGTGATCGTGCTGATGGTGTTCGCGCCGCAGCTGGCCGTCGATGTCGGCTTCGCGCTGTCGGTATCGGCGACCGCAGCCCTGATCGTGGTGGCGCCGATTCTCTCGGCGAGGCTGATGGCCCGGGGTCATCCCAAGCTCGTCGCCGACGCGGTGTCCATTGCGCTGACGGCGCAACTGGCGACCGCTCCGCTGGTCGCCGCGATCTCCGGACAGTTGAGTGTGGTGGGTGTGATCGCCAACCTCGTGGTGAGCCCGGTGATCCCGCCGATCACCGTATTGGGTACCGCCGCGGCGGCGCTGTGCCCGGTCTGGCCGGCCGCAGGGGATCTGTTGATCCGCTTCACCGGACCCGAGTTGTGGTGGCTGCTGCGGGTCGCGCACTGTGCTGCATCGGTGCCGGGCGCGGCGATCCCGGTCCCCTCGGGGTGGGGGGGTCTGGCCGCGGTGGGTGCCGCGGCGGTGGGGGCGGTCGTTTTGTGGCGGTGGCGGTGGTTCCGGCGCAGCGCCGCGGGTGGTCTGCTTTGCGGCGTCGCATGGTCGGTGGCAGGTGTCGTCGGCGGTCCGTGACACCATCGAAAGGTGAGCGTGCCGGTGGAGCCCCTGCATTTGATACTCGGCGGTGAAGAACTCCTCGTCGAGCGGGCGGTAGCAGAGATCCTCCGGGCCGCCCGCGCGTCCGCCGGAACCGACGACGTGCCGGTCGATCACCTGCGGGCCGGCGACGTGTCCACGAATGAGCTTGCCGAACTATTGAGTCCCTCGTTATTCGCCGACGAGCGCGTGGTCGTGTTGGACGCTGCGGACGAGGCCGGCAAGGACGCCGTTGCGCTGATCGACTCGGCGGCGGCAGACCTACCCCCCGGCACGGTGTTGGTGGTGGTGCATTCCGGTGGCGGAAGGGCCAAGGCGCTTGCCGGCCAACTGCGGGAGCGGGGCGCCCAGACTCACCCGTGCGCCAAGATCGCCAAGGCCGGCGAACGTGCGGCGTTCGTCCGGGCCGAGTTCCGTGCGCTGAACATCAAAGCCGATGACGACACCGTCGGCGCGTTGCTCGACGCGGTGGGCTCCGACATCCGCGAACTCGCCTCGGCCTGTTCGCAGCTGGTCGCCGATACCGGAGGGGCCGTCGACGCCGATGCCGTGCGCCGCTATCACAGCGGCAAAGCGGAGGTCACTGGTTTCGATATCGCCGACAAGGCCGTTCTCGGCGATATCCCCGGTGCGACAGAGGCGTTGCGGTGGGCGATGCTGCGCGGGGTAGCCCATGTCCTGATCGCCGATGCGCTGGCCGAGGCGATACACGCGATAGCGCGAGTGGGTCCGCTGTCCGGCGACCCGTATCGGTTGGCCGGCGAAATCGGAATGCCACCCTGGAAAATCCAAAAGGCTCAAAAACAGTCCCGGCGCTGGTCCCGGGAAACCGTCGCGACCGCGATCCGCTTGGTGGCTGCTCTCAATGCCGACGTGAAGGGGGCTGCGGCCGACGCCGATTACGTGCTGGAGACTGCGGTGCGCAGAATCGCGGAACTCGCTTTCGGCGGGGGCCGGTAGCCGCGTTGATCAGATCTTTTGCAGCGCCTGGGCAAGTGCCGACTTTTTGTTGGCGGCCTGGTTCTTGTGGATGACGCCTTTGCTGGCGGCCTTGTCCAGCTTGCGGCTGGTAGACACCAGGAGTTCGGAGGCCTTGTCCTTGTCGCCTTCGGCGGCGGCGGAGCGGAACGCGCGGATCGCCGTGTGCAGCGATGACTTCACCGATTTGTTGCGCAGCCTGCGGCGCTCGTTGGTGATGTTGCGCTTCTGCTGCGACTTGATGTTGGCCACGCGTTGATTCCTTCACACAGTTCAAGGGTTCGGTCTATCTGGGCTTCGGTCTGTTAGGGGTTCGATCTGTACTTCGCCGGGACAAGTGCCCTCGCGGCGCAGTGCGAGATTACCAGGGTCAGCCGGATAGTCCCAAAGTGGAGCCTCTCAGCCTGCGGAAACGCGAGTTGTCATGCAGCATGGGACGCGTGACCCCACCGAGTGAGCCGGTCGGTACCGGCGAGGCCGCCGGGCGGACGGCCGTTGCCGACCGAATCTTCGGCGGCTACCGCGACCTGGGCACGTATGGGGCCGCCTTCGACGAAATGTTTGACCGCCGGGGCAATGCTCGTGGGCCCTACAAGGGCATTTACGCCGAGTTGGCTCCGACCGGCACCGAGGAACTGGGCGCGCGGGCGGACGCACTGGGCCGGGCGTTCGTCGATCAGGGCATCACCTTTTCCCTGTCCGGACAGGAGCGTCCCTTCCCGCTGGATCTGGTGCCCAGGGTGATTTCGGCGGCCGAGTGGGCGCGCCTGGAGGCTGGGATCACCCAACGAGTGATCGCCCTGGAGCGCTTCCTCGACGACATCTACGGCGATCAGGAAATCCTCCGCGACGGCGTCATCCCCCGTCGGCTGGTCACCTCCTGCGAGCACTTCCACCGGGAGGCGGCTGGCATCAGCCCGGCCAACGGCGTGCGCATACACGTCGCCGGTATCGACCTCGTCCGGGACGCGCAGGGCACTTTCCGGGTGCTCGAGGACAACCTGCGCTCGCCGTCGGGTGTGTCCTACGTCATGGAGAACCGCCGGGTGATGACCCGCGTATTCCCCAACCTGTTCGGCACCCACCGGGTGCGGTCGGTCGACGACTATCCGTCGCATCTGCTGCGGGCACTGCGCAATGCTGCGGCGACCAATGAGAGCGATCCGACCGTGGTGGTGCTGACGGCCGGTCCGTTCAACTCCGCCTACTTCGAGCACTCGCTGCTGGCCCGGCAGATGGGTGTTGAACTGGTCGAGGGTCCTGATCTTTTCTGCCGCGACAACGCGGTGTATATGCGCACCACCGAGGGCGAACGCCAAGTTGACGTGATCTACCGGCGCATCGACGATGACTATCTCGATCCGATGCACTTCCGGCCGGACTCGATCCTTGGCGTCGCCGGCCTGCTCAATGCCGCCCGGGCCGGCAACGTGGCGATATCAAGTGCGGTCGGCAACGGGGTCGGGGACGACAAACTCGTCTACACCTACGTGCCCACAATCATTGATTACTACCTCGGTGAGAAGCCGTTGTTGGCCAATGTCGACACACTGCGCTGCTGGCTGGACTCCGAGCGCGCCGAGGTGCTTGACCGAATTGACGAACTCGTGATCAAACCGGTCGAGGGCTCCGGGGGTTACGGCATCGTCTTCGGGCCCGAGGCCTCGGAGAAGGAGTTGGCGACGATCCGGCGCAAGGTGCAGGCCGACCCCCGGGGTTGGATCGCCCAACCGGTCGTGCAGCTGTCGACGGTACCCACCAAGGTCGGTGACACCTTGGCCCCGCGGCACGTCGATCTGCGACCGTTCGCGGTCAACGACGGCGAACAGGTGTGGGTGCTGCCCGGCGGACTGACCCGCGTCGCGCTCAACGAGGGCTCGCTACTGGTCAATTCCAGTCAGGGTGGCGGGTCCAAAGACACCTGGGTACTGGCGTCGCGGACATCGCCGGCGGCCCGGGAACTGGCTGCTGCCCAGGTGGTCAAGACGCTGCCGCGGGCTGCGGCCGCCACGGAGATGCAACCCCTTCAGCAGCAGGCCAAGAGCGGCCAGCAACAGCAACAGCAACAGCAACAGCAGCAGTCCGCGCTGCCGGTCGCCGAGGCCCGCTGATGCTGGCCCGTAACGCCGAGGCGCTCTACTGGATTGGTCGTTATGTCGAGCGCGCCGACGATACCGCCCGCATCCTTGACGTGACGGTCCACCAACTGCTCGAGGATTCCAGCGTTGATCCCGACCGGGCGTCGCGCATCCTGCTGGAGGTGCTGGGGATCGAACCGCCGAAGGCGCGGCTGGAGATGTGGGCGCTGACCGACCTGGTTGCGTTCACCCGCGATGTGCCGGGCGGCTGCTCGATCGTCGACGCGGTCAGTTCGGCCAGGGAGAACGCACGCTCGGCGCGCGAAGTCATCTCCAGCGATATGTGGGAGTGCCTCAACACCACCTACAACGCGCTGGCCGAACGCGAACGCGCCGCGCGACGGCTCGGTCCGCACGAGTTCTTCACGTTCATCGAGGGCCGTGCCGCCATGTTCGCCGGCCTTGCCGACTCCACGCTGTCCCGCGACGACGGCTACCGATTTCTCGTGCTGGGACGAGCGTTGGAACGAGTGGACATGACGGTGCGGCTGTTGTTGTCCCGGGTGGGGGACAGCGCATCCTCCCCGGCCTGGGTCAGCGTGCTCCGGGCGGCCGGCGCCCATGACACCTACCTGCGCACCCATCGCGGTGTTCTGGATGCCAACCGGGTGATCGAGTTCATCCTGCTGGACGGGCAATTCCCGCGCTCGGTCTTCTACTGCCTGCGACTCGCCGAACACAGCCTCGACGAGTTGATGCGCGGCCTGATCGACCGCACCGGAACCGGGGCTGAAGCCCGGCGTCTCCTCGGCCAGGCCCGCAGTGAACTGGAGTTCGTCGAACCCGGGGTGCTGCTCGACTCGCTGGAGCAACGTTTGGCCGGGCTCCAGACGACCTGCCGCGATGTTGGCGAGGCGTTGGCGTTGAGATATTTCCGCTCCGCACCGTGGGTGGAGTGGTCCGACGCCGGTGGCGATGGCGATGGCGATTTTGCCTTCTGCGAGGTCGAAGAGGGGGGCCTGTAGATGTGGCGGATGCGGGTCGTGCACGTGACCGGGTATGCCTACCGGACACCGGTGACGGCGTCCTATAACGAGGCTCGCCTTACGCCGCGCTCGGATTCTCGGCAGAACGTCATCATCAACCGGGTGGAAACCACACCCGCGACCCGCTCCTACCGTTACGTCGATTACTGGGGGACCGCGGTGACTGCGTTTGACCTGCATGCCCCGCACACCGAGCTTCAGGTCACGTCGTCTTCGGTCGTGGAGACCGACAAACCCGAACCGCCCGTGGCGAGCGTCAACTGGGCCGGACTGGACTCCTCGGCGGTGCTCGACCGATTCCACGAGGTCCTCGTTCCCACTGCCTACACGCCGTTCAGCAAGCGCATCGAGCGCACCGCGAGGAGTCTCGCCAAGGCGCACGATCCCCATGAGGCCGTTCTTGCCACGGCCCAGTGGGTGCACAACGAGCTGCGATACGTCCCGGGCACCACCGGTGTCCACTCGTCCGGGCTGGATGCCTTGGCGGAAAGCAACGGGGTCTGCCAGGATTTCGCCCATCTGACGCTAATGCTGTTGCGCTCCATGGGAATACCGGCTCGCTATGTCTCCGGTTACCTACATCCGAATCCTGATGCGGCAACCGGTGAGGCGGTCGAGGGGGAGAGCCACGCCTGGATCCAGGCGTGGACCGGAGGTTGGTGGAACTATGACCCGACCAACGACGCCGAGATCAATGAGCAGTACATCAGCGTCGGCTTCGGCCGCAGCTACGCCGATGTGACGCCGCTCAAGGGGA
>CAIWCQ010000109.1 GCA_903911165.1 uncultured Actinomycetes bacterium
CCGGATCGACACCCGCACCGCACTGATCCGGCCGAAACCGGCCACCGGGGCTCCAGCGGAATCTGCGGAAGCCCCAGGGCCCGAGGTGATCTCGTAACCGGACACCCGGGCGTCCATCCGCACCGATGCACCCTGCCAGTCCCCCTGTGTCACCAGCAGGGTGCATCCCCGCTGCCGGGCCCTAGCCACCAACGCCCGCGCGCGTCCGGCGGGCACGCGTCGGCCGGCCAGGCCGAGTACCACCAGATCCATCCCGTCCATCAGCACCGCGGCCACCTCCACCGGATCGGTGCCCGGTTGCGGGATCACCGCCAGCCGACTGAGATCTGCGCCCATCTCCGCGGCGGCCAGCAATCCGAAGTCCGGCAGTCCCACAACGGCCACATGCCCGCCGGCGGCACTCACCGAGGCGGCCAGGCTTACCGGCAGCGACCGGGCGCCCGAGAGTACCGCCACAGTGCCCTTGGGCAACCCGGCCGACACCGGCTCGCCGACCGCGGCCACCGGCGAGCGGGCGCCGACCTTCCCGGACACCGCCGCCATCTGGCGTCGCAGCTGTTCTAGCTGTTCAGAGCGGTCAGGCCCGCCCTTCTCCAGGGCAATCGCCGCCGTCATCGCCCACCTCCAGCTGCGATCGACGTTCACTTTTTTCGAATGTATGTTCGATAGTGAGAGTAAACACCCACCCGGCGACAGGCGTCAAGGGATCACTCCCACTCGATGGTGCCGGGCGGCTTGCTGGTCACATCAAGCACCACCCGGTTGACCTCGGGCACCTCGTTGGTGATCCGGGTCGAAATACGCTCCAGCACGTCATAGGGCACCCGGGTCCAGTCGGCCGTCATGGCGTCCTCGCTGAAAACCGGCCGCAATACGATCGGGTGTCCGTAGGTACGGCCGTCGCCCTGCACGCCGACTGAGCGGATGTCGGCCAGCAGCACCACCGGGCACTGCCAGATCTGGTGATCCAGCCCCGCAGACGTCAGCTCCTCGCGAGCGATCAGATCGGCACGGCGCAGTGTGTCAAGCCGTTTCGCGGTGACTTCGCCGATGATCCGGATACCCAAGCCGGGACCCGGAAAGGGTTGGCGAGCAACGATTTCCTCGGGCAGTCCGAGTTCGCGGCCGACCGCGCGAACCTCATCCTTGAACAACAGACGTAGCGGCTCGACGAGGGTGAACTTCAAATCAGGAGGTAGCCCACCGACGTTGTGATGACTCTTGATGTTGGCGGTACCACTGCCGCCACCGGACTCGACGACATCGGGGTACAGCGTGCCCTGCACCAGAAACTCGATATTTTCACTAGTGGAATCGTCATCGTTATCGGGCTCAGAGTCGTTGTCGACCAACAACTCTCGGACTGCGGCCTCGAACGTTCGGATAAACTCGCGGCCGATGATCTTGCGCTTGCCCTCCGGATCTCGCACACCCGACAATGCCTCCAGGAACCGCTCTTCGGCATCGACGGTGACCAGTCGGGCACCGGTCGCCGCCACGAAGTCCCTCTGCACCTGCGCCCGTTCGCCGGCGCGCAACAGGCCGTGATCGACGAACACACATGTCAACCGGTCGCCGATGGCCCGTTGAACCAGTGCGGCCGCCACCGCGGAATCCACTCCCCCGCTCAATCCACAGATGGCGTGACCGTCACCGATCTGCTCGCGGACGCCGTCGATAAGCGACTCGGCGATATTGGCCGGCGTCCAGTCCGCGTCGATGCCGGCGAAGTCGTGCAGGAAGCGGCTGAGCACCTGCTGACCGTGCGGTGTGTGGATCACCTCGGGGTGGTACTGCACCCCGGCGAGTCCGCGGCGGCGATCCTCGAAGGCCGCCACCGGAGCGCCGGGACTGGTCGCCACCACCTCGAAGCCGGCCGGCGCGACGGTCACCGCGTCACCGTGACTCATCCACACCGGTTGCGCGCCGGGCAGTCCCGAATGCAGTTCGCCACCAAGGACATTGAGCTCAGTGCGGCCGTACTCACTGGTGCCGGTGCGCTCGACGGTACCGCCGAGCGCTTGAGCCATGGCCTGGAATCCGTAGCAGATTCCGAATACCGGGACCCCCAGGTCGAACACGCCCGGGTCTAGCTGCGGCGCGCCGTCGGCGTACACGCTGGCCGGTCCACCGGACAACACGATCGCCCGGGGGTTTTTGGCCTTGATCTCATCGATGGTCGCGGTATGCGGGATCACCTCGGAGAACACCCTGGCCTCACGTATGCGCCGGGCGATCAACTGGGCATACTGGGCACCGAAGTCGACCACCAGGACGGGTTGCACCGGCACAGTCTAAGGGCGGGCGTGCCTAGCTACCGACGGTCAGGCCCACCTTCTGAAACTCCTTGAGGTCGCAGTAGCCGGCCTTGGCCATCGAGCGACGCAACCCGCCGACGAGATTCAGGGAGCCGAATGGGTCGTCCGACGGGCCGTTGAGCACCTCGTCGAGCGAGGGCCGATCACCGAGTGCCACTTGAAGCAGGGCGCCGCGGGGCAGCGACGGGTGCGCGGCGGCGGCAGGCCAGAACCATCCGTCGCCGAGCGACTCTGCGGCGGTGGCCAACGGTGTGCCAAGCAGCACCGCGTCGGCGCCACAGGCAATGGCTTTGGCGAGTTCGCCGGAGGTGTGGATATCGCCGTCGGCAAGCACGTGCACATACCGCCCGCCGGTCTCGTCGAGGTATTCCCGCCGGGCCGCAGCGGCGTCGGCGATCGCGGTGGCCATCGGCACACTGATGCCAAGCACCTCGTCACTGGTGGTGGCGCCCAGCGTGGAACCGTAACCAACGATGACACCGGCCGCGCCGGTACGCATCAGGTGCAGCGCCGTGCGGTGATCGGCCACGCCGCCGGCCACCACCGGCACGTCGAGTTCGGAGATGAAGGTCTTGAGGTTCAGCGGCTCGGTGTCGGAGGCCACCCGTTCCGCCGAGATGATGGTGCCCTGGATGATCAGCAGGTCGATGCCCGCCGCCACCAGCCCCGGCGTGAGCGCCTGGGCGTTCTGCGGGCTGACCCGCACCGCGGTGGTGACGCCGGCTTCGCGGATTCGGGCCACCGCGGCGGCGAGCAGTTCGGGAACCAGCGGCGCGGCGTGCAACTGCTGGAGCAGCCGGATGGAAGCCGACGGGTCGGCGTCGTCGGCCAGCGAGATCACCTCAGCGATCCTGGCCTCGACATCGGCGTGCCGGCCGATCAGTCCCTCTCCGTTGAGCACGCCCAATCCGCCCAGGCGGCCTAACTCGATCGCGAACTCCGGTGAGACCAGGGCGTCGGTCGGGTGTGCCACGACCGGGATTTCGAACCGATAGGCGTCCAGCTGCCAGGCGGTTGACACATCCTTCGACGAGCGCGTGCGCCTGGCGGGCACGATGTTGATCTCGGCGAGTTCGTATGTCCGGCGGGCGGTTCGGCCCATGCCGATTTCGACCATGTCACGCATGATGTGGGGTGCCTACCGCGTGTAGTAGTTGGGTGCTTCGACAGTCATGGCAATGTCGTGCGGGTGGCTCTCCTTGAGTCCGGCGGCGGTGATCTGAACGAACCTCGCCCGCTGCAGGTCGGCGATGGTGGCTGCGCCGGTGTAGCCCATCGCGGCCCGCAGGCCCCCGGTGAGCTGATGGATCACCGTGGCCAGCGGTCCACGGAAGGGCACCCGACCCTCGATGCCCTCGGGCACGAGTTTGTCCTCGGAGAGCACGTCGTCCTGAAAGTAGCGGTCCTTGGAGAACGACTTGCCCTCGCCACGGCCCTGCATCGCACCGAGCGAGCCCATTCCGCGGTAGCTCTTGAACTGCTTGCCGTTGACGAATATCAAGTCGCCCGGCGCCTCCGCGGTGCCGGCCAGCAGCGAGCCCAGCATTGCCGTAGACGCGCCCGCGGCCAGCGCCTTGGCGATATCACCGGAGAACTGCAGACCCCCGTCGGCGATCACCGGGACCCCGGCCGGCCCGCACACGGTGGCGGCTTCCAGGATGGCGGTGATCTGGGGGGCGCCCACGCCGGCAACCACTCGGGTGGTGCAGATCGAACCTGGGCCGACACCCACCTTCACCGCATCGGCGCCGGCCTCGACCAGTGCCGCGGCCGCACCGCGGGTGGCGACGTTGCCGCCGACGATCTCGACGCGGTCCCCCACCTCCGCCTTGACCTTGCCGACCATGTCCAGCACCAGTCGGTTGTGGGCATGTGCGGTGTCGACCACCAAGACATCGACTCCGGCATCAACCAGCGCCATGGCACGGTCCCAGGCATCATCTCCGACGCCGACCGCGGCACCTACCAATAATCGGCCGTCGCTGTCCTTGGTGGCCAGCGGGTGCTTCTCGGTCTTGACGAAGTCCTTGACGGTGATCAATCCGGTCAGGCGTCCGTTACCGTCGACGATGGGCAATTTCTCAATCTTATTGCGCCGCAACAGACCCAGCGCCGCATCTGCGGTGACGCCCTGCTGAGCGGTGATCAGCGGCGACTTGGTCATCACCTCCGCCACCCGTTTGCCCATATCCACTTCGAAACGCATGTCCCGGTTGGTGATGATGCCCACCAGAGCGCCGTCGCCATCGACGACCGGCAGGCCCGAAATGTGGAACCGGGCGCACATGGCATCGACTTCGGCGAGCGTGTTCTCCGGCGAGCAGGTCACCGGATCGGTCACCATGCCGGCCTCTGAACGTTTGACCATCTCCACTTGGCCGGCTTGCTCGACGATCGACAGATTGCGGTGCAGGACACCCATTCCGCCGGCCCGGGCCATGGCGATCGCCATCCGCGCCTCGGTCACGGTATCCATGGCGGAGCTGACCAGCGGCACCTGCAGGCGGATCTTGCGCGTCAGTTGGCTGGCAGTATCGGCGTTGGCGGGTACCACGTCCGAGGCAGCCGGTAGCAGCAGCACGTCGTCGAAGGTCAGCCCCAGCATCGCGATCTTGTTCGGGTCGTCCCCGCCGGTTCGCACCGGGGCATTGGCGCCTTCGGCAATAGACATGCCCTCATCCTATCGGCTCCCGCCTATCACATCGGCTCCTCCCTTTTCCAGCGGCTCCACGGGGTGATCCCTGGCGTGATGGCCGAGCCGCTGCGTAGGCTGTCGATGTGCGTGATGACCTGCCACCTGGCCTGCCGCCCGACCCGTTCGCCGATGACCCGCACGATCCGTCGGCGGCATTGGATGCGCTGGAACCGGGCCAACCGCTTGACGTCCAGGAGCGATCCGCGGTGGAGGCCGACCTTGCGGACCTCGTCGTCTATGAGAATCTTCTGGCGCACAAGGGGATTCGCGGACTGGTGGTCTGCTGCGACGAATGCCGCGAGGACCATTACCACGACTGGGATATGTTGCGGGCCAATCTTCTTCAGCTGCTGATCGACGGCAGCGTTCGGCCGCATGAACCCGCGTACGACCCGGAGCCGGACGCCTACGTGACCTGGGACTATTGCCGGGGTTATGCCGACGCCGCGCTCAACGAAGCGACGTCGGACTACGACGGCTTCCGCTAACCGACCGGAACCGCTGCTTCGGTGGTGGTGACGATCGCGGGCGCCTCTGCAGCGGGGGCCTCTTCAGTGACGGGATCTTCAGCGGGGGCCTGAGCGGGGGCAGCCGTCGTCGCCTCAGCCGCGGTTGTCGCCGCGGCCGTCGGGGCCGCCGTAGTAGTGGCCGCGGCGGTCGGAGCCGCCGCCGTAGTCGCCGCCGTAGTCGGGGCCGCCGCCGTAGTCGCCGCCGTGGTGGCCGCGGCCGTCGGAGCCGCACTCGTCGTCTTCGTCGTCGTCGGGGCAGCACTCGTCGTCGGGGCAGCACTCGTCGTCGGGGCAGCACTCGTGGTCGGGGCGGCGCTCGTCGTCATCGGAGGTGCTGTCGTGGTGGCCGCCGTTGTCGGGGCAGCGCTCGTCGCCGTCGTCGTTCCCGGCGCCGCACTTGTCGCCGCGGAGGAGGACGCCGCCGAGGATGTCGTCGCCGCGGAGGAGGTCGTCGCCGGGGAGGACACCGACTCCGAACTGCTCGTCGCGGAATCGGTCGCCGACGGCGCGCTGGGTGTACTGGTGGGCGGCGCGACCGCGGGCACCAGGTCGGTGGCCGACGGCGGCACGGTGTAGATGATGCCCGGCGGGGCCGTGGCCTCCGGATCACGCTCCACCACCTTGGCGGACAGGTCGTTGAACTGGTCCAGTAATTCCTGCTTCTGCGGACTGTCCTCGATGGTCGCCACCTGAGTGCTGACCGCTACCAGCTTGTCCTGGGCCTGCACCCAATCACCCTGGGCGATGAGGTCCTGCACCTGGTTCAGTTCGGTGCGTGCCGCGAGTGCGACCTGATCGTCGCGCACCTGCTTCGGCGCCCCGAAGAGCATCGAGCGCAAGCCGTAAAGGGCATCGCCGGGTCCGGCACCAGCCACCACCGCCCCGAAGCCGCCAATGCACAGCACAGCGGCCGCGGCCGCACCGACGACACTGAGCCCACGACGGGGGCGCGTGGGTGTGGCAGTTCGCTTCTCCCGCGGCGCACTGACCGGGTTCCTGGCCAGGCCGGCAGGAGTCTTTTCGCATGTGTCTAAACTTTTGGATGCCGCCCAGGTAGCCGAATTTGCCGTTCGTCACCAGGTTGGTCGGATCATTGTTGGTGTTTCTTATGATGAGGCCGGTGACCCTAATGCGGCAGGTCGCCGGGCCATCAATTTCTCCGAAGTCCTGGGCCAGCAGACTGAAATTCCGGTCGAGCTTTGGGATGAAAGCCTGACCAC
>CAIWCQ010000110.1 GCA_903911165.1 uncultured Actinomycetes bacterium
TGGCTGGTTTCGCGGGACATCACCGTGGTGTCGACGGTGCCGACGCTTGCGGCCCTGTGGCCGGCCGAGGCCCTGGAGGCGGTCCGGCTGTTGATTTTCGGTGGGGAGGCCTGTCCGCCGGAGTTGGCCGAGCGACTGGTCACCGACGGCCGCGAGGTGTGGAACACCTACGGACCGACCGAAGCCACCGTGGTGTCCTGCGGCGCACGACTCGACGGCGCCGGACCGGTCAGTATCGGGTTGCCTTTGGATGGCTGGGATCTCGTTGTCGTCGACAGCGCCGGCGCCCCGGTGGAACTCGGCGGGGTCGGCGAACTGGTGATCGGCGGACTGGGCCTGGCGCGCTACCTCGACCCGGCGAAGGATGCCGAAAAGTACGCGCCGATGCCGTCGCTGGGCTGGAACCGCGCCTACCGCAGCGGCGACCTGGTGCGGTTGGAAGCCGACGGGCTGTACTTCCAGGGCCGGGCCGACGATCAGGTGAAGGTCGGCGGGCGCCGCATCGAACTCGGCGAGGTCGACTCCGCTCTCGTGCACCTGCCCGGAGTCAGTGGCGGTGCTGCCGCCGTGCGCAGGACTGCCGGTGGCACACCGGTTTTGGTCGGATACATCGCCTCGGCCGACCCCGCCTTCGACCTGGATGTAGCGCGCGCGCACCTCACCGCATCGTTGCCAGCGGCCATGGTCCCCCGGCTGGTGCTGCTCGACGAACTGCCTACCCGGACATCGGGAAAGGTCGACCGGGATGCACTACCGTGGCCCGCCCCCGGTCACGAGGATCATGACGGCCCCGAACTCGGCGGCACTATGGGCTGGCTTGCGGGGCTGTGGCGGGACGTCCTCGGTGCGGCGGTCGACGGTCCCGAGGCAGACTTCTTCGCTCTCGGTGGCGGTTCACTGTCCGCCGCGCAGTTGGTGGTCGCTCTGCGCGGACGCTATCCCGGGCTGACGGTCGCCCAGCTCTACGACCATCCCAGGCTCGGATCCCTGGCGGGTTTCCTCGACGACATCGACGAGCGCAACCCCGCGCCCGTCGCCGTCACGCCGCGAACGGTCGCTCCGACTCCGCTGTCCACCCAGGCGGCGCAGGTTCTCCTCACCGTGCCACTGGCGACGCTGACCGGCCTGCAGTGGGTGACCTGGCTCGCGCTGATCAACAACATCGTGGCCGGAATCTTTCCGGTGCCGTGGCTGGTGCCGGTGAGTTGGTGGCTGATCGGCGGCGCATTCGCGGCGTTCATCACCCCGGTCGGTCGGATGGGCATCGCCGTTGTGGGGGCCAGAATTTTATTGCGCGGTCTGAAGCCGGGCAGCTACCGCCGCGGCGGGTCCGAACACATGAGGGTGTGGCTGGCCGAGCGATTGGCTGATGCCAGCGGTGCAGAGAACCAGGCCGGTGCACCGTGGCTGGTGTATTACGCACGGGCACTGGGTAATTCAGTCGGTAAGGGTGTGGACTTGCACTCAGCACCGCCGGTGACCGGCTTGTTGGCCCTGGGCCACCGCAGTTCGGTCGAACCCGAGGTCGACCTAAGCGGGCACTGGATCGACGGCGATGAGTTCCACGTCGGCCCGATCACCATCGGTGACGACGCGACCATCGGGGCGCGAACCGCGCTGCTGCCCGGCTCGGTCATCGGAAAGAACGCCGACGTGGCAGCGGGCTCGGCCGTCGTCGGCAAAGTCAAAAGCGGCCAGTACTGGAAGGGCTCGCCTGCGATCAAATCGGGTAAGGCTCGCCACCCCTGGCCCGACCACCGACCACCGCGGGCTGCGCACTGGGTATTCGTCTACGGAGTGTCCTCGCTGCTCCTTGGGGCGTTGCCGCTGGCATCGCTGACCGCGGGACTCGCAGTTCTCGCCTACCCGGTGCGCCGCACAGCCACCCTCGGCGACGCGGTCGTCGCCGCCGCACCGTGGATCCCGGTGGCCACGGGAGTCGCGCTGGTGGTTTATGCGGCGCTGACGGTGATCGGGGTGCGGTTGCTCTCGCTTGGTCTGCGCGAGGGTTACCACCCGGTCCGCAGCCGCGTGGGCTGGCAACTGTGGGCAACAGAGCGGCTGATGGATGCCGCACGCAGCTATCTGTTCCCGCTCTACGCCAGTCTGTTGACCCCGGTGTGGCTGCGCGTGCTCGGCGCGAAGGTGGGGCGCAACACCGAAATCTCGACTGCGCTGCTGACGCCGAAATTCACCGTGATCGAGGATGGGGCATTTCTGGCCGATGACACTATGGTCGCGTCCTACGAACTCGGCGGTGGCTGGATCCACGTCGCCACGGCCACCGTCGGCAAGCGGGCATTCCTGGGCAACTCGGGTATCACCCAGCCCGGCCGTCGGGTTCCCGACGACGGTCTGGTTGCGGTGCTCTCCGCCACCCCAGCGAAGGCCAAGGCCGGTTCATCGTGGCTGGGAAGTCCACCAATTCGGTTGCGCCGCAATGCCGATAGCGCCGATCCGGCGCTGACCTACGACCCGCCGATGCGCCTGAAACTCATGCGCTCCGCCGTCGAAACCTGCCGGCTGCTGCCGGTGATGGTGACGTTCGCCATCGGGGCGGCAACACTGGCCGGCCTGCAGATGCTTGTTCTGCGCGGCGGGTACGGCCTGGCCGCACTGGGCGGTGGTGTGGTGCTACTGGTAGCCGGGGCAGTCGCGGGTGTCTGCGCTGTGGTCGCAAAGTGGCTTGTGGTGGGAAGGATCAGAGTTGGCGAGCACGCACTGTGGTCGTCGTTCATCTGGCGAAACGAGGTGTCGGACACCTTCGTCGAAACGGTGGCTGCGCCGTGGTTCGCCCGGGCTGCCAGTGGTACGCCGGTGATGAACGTGTGGCTACGGGCGTTGGGTGCCAAGATTGGCCGAGGTGTGTGGTGCGAAACGTACTGGCTGCCCGAGGCGGATCTGGTGAGGTTGGGCGACGGCAGCACGGTGAATCGTGGCTGCGTGGTGCAGACCCACCTGTTCCACGACCGGATCATGCGGATGGACACCGTTGTCCTTGAGAATGGCGCGACGCTGGGAACGCATTGCGTGGCGCTGCCCGCATCCCGTATCGGCGCGGGGGCGACGATCGGGCCCGCGTCATTGGTGATGCGGGGCGATGAGGTGCCGCCCTCAACCCGCTGGCAAGGCAATCCCATTGCCCCGTGGCAGGTTGGGCGCAAGACGGCCGGAAACCCAGGCCGATCGCCGGGAGCGCCGGGAATGCCGGAGTGAAGAACACCGCGAAAAAGTCGCGGAAGACACCGGTGATCGACCCCTACCTGCCGAACAGCGGCAACTTCGGTTACCGGGTTTCGCGCTACGAACTCGATGTGGAGTACAAGGTCGCCAGCAACCGCCTCAGCGGTACGGCGACCATCACCGCCGCCACCCTCGCGTCCCTTCATACGTTCACGCTCGACTTGCACGACTCCATGAAGGCGACAAAGGTCACCGTGAACTCCCACCGGCCGGCCCACTTCGCCGCCTCGGCGGGCAAGCTGCGGATACGACTGTCCGATCCGCTGCCGGCGGGCTCGGCGATGTCGATCGTCATCCGCTACACCGGCGCACCTCAGTTAATCCGGAGCCTCTGGGGCGACGTGGGCTTCGAGGAACTGTCCAACGGCGTGTTGGTGGCAGGCCAGCCCAACGGTTCACCGTCGTGGTTTCCCTGCGATGACCATCCCAGTTCGAAGGCCAGCTACCGAACCACGATCAGCACCGACAGCCCGTACTACGCGTTGGCTGCCGGGGAACTGGTATCAAAGCGGGTCCGGGCGGGCCAGACAGTGTGGACCTACGAACAACCCGAACCGACCTCGACCTATCTGGCCACCCTGCAGATCGGCATCTACTCAGCTCACCGGCTGCCCAAGGCCCCGGTGGTGATGACGGCGATCCTCCCCGATCGGCTGCGCCTTAACTTCGATCGTGACTTCGCCCGCCAGAGCGACATGATGAAGCTTTTCATCAAATTGTTCGGCCCCTATCCGCTGGCCAGCGGCTACACCGTGGTGGTGACCGACGATGAACTCGAGATTCCCCTTGAGGCGCAAGGGGTCTCGATCTTCGGCGCCAACCACTGCGACGGGACGGGCGGATCGGAACGGTTGATCGCGCACGAACTCGCCCACCAGTGGTTCGGCAACAGTGTCACAGTGCGCCGTTGGCGCGACATCTGGCTGCACGAGGGATTCGCCTGCTACGCCGAATGGCTCTGGTCGGAGAATTCCGGTGGACCCAGTGCCGACGAACTCGCCCGTCGTTACCACCGCAAACTCGCCGAGTTACCCGCGGATCTTGTGCTATCCGACCCGGGTGCCGCGGAGATGTTTGACGATCGGGTCTACAAACGCGGCGCGCTGACCCTGCATGCATTACGCGGCATCATCGGCGATGACAGATTTTTCGCACTTTTACGCGACTGGACCACACGCCACCGGCACGGCACCGTTGTCACTGACGACTTCACCGGACTGGCCGCGAACTACGCTGATGAATCACTGCGCCCACTGTGGGACACCTGGCTTCACTCCACACCGGTACCGCCGCTGTGACTGACGGCGGCACCGGGATGGACGCCTTGGGCGCCTCGGCCGGACCGGTCGCTCGCGGCAGTGTTGCGCGGGTTGGATTGGCGACCGCCATCAGCGCGGCGTGCGGCTACGCGGTTCTCTATCTGGCCGCGCGCAACCTGGACCCCGCGGGGTTTTCGGTTTTCGGAGTGTTCTGGGGCGCCTTCGGGTTAGTCACCGGCGCCGCCAACGGACTACTTCAGGAGGCCGCGCGCGACGTGCGGGCCAACCGCGCAACGACCCCGGTTGCCGGCGGTCCACACACCAATCCGATGCGGGTCGCCGCCGGGGTCGGCCTCGCCGCGGCGGCGGTCATCGGCATTAGTTCGCCGCTGTGGGCTCCGCAGGTTTTCGCCGAGGAGCGAGGACTGTCGGTGCTACTGCTCTCGGCGGGCCTGGCCGGCTTCTGTCTGCACGCGACCCTGCTGGGAATGTTCGCCGGAGTGGGTCAATGGGGCCGTTACGGCGCACTGATGGTGACCGACGCCGTGATTCGGGTCGTCATCGCCGCGGCGGCGTTCCTGCTCGGCTGGGACCTGACCGGCTTCCTGTGGGCCACCGTCGGGGGTGCAGTGGCATGGGTGCTGATGCTGACAGTGTCGGCCGGGGCGCGCAGTGCGGCCCGGTTACGCACGCCGGGCAGCATCGCGACATTTCTGCGCGGGGCGTCGCATTCAATCGCGGCATCGGGTGCGAGTGCGATCCTGGTGATGGGGTTTCCGGTTCTTCTCAAGGCCACGTCGGGGCAACTCGGCGCGGCGGGCGGGGTGGTGATTCTCGCGGTCACCCTGACCCGGGCTCCATTGCTGGTGCCGATGACGGCCATGCAGGGCAATTTGATCGCCTACTTTGTCGATCACGCGGCCCGGCACCATGGCGCCCGCCTGCGGGCCCTGGTGAAACCCGCCGCCGTGATCATGGTGGTCGGGTTCCCGGGGATCCTGGCCGCCGGGTTACTGGGACCCTGGCTGTTGCGGGTCGCCTTCGGTCCGCAGTACCAGACCTCCGGCACGTTACTTGCCTGGCTGACGGCGGCGGCGGTATCGATCGCCGTCCTGACCCTCACCGGTTCGGCGACGGTGGCCGCGGCATTGCACCGGGCGTACGCGCTGGGCTGGGTGGCTGCCACGGTGGCCGCGGCGGGTTTGCTCACCCTGCCTTTGGACCTTGCGACGCGCACGGTGGTGGCCCTCCTGTGCGGACCACTGGTCGGGATCGCTGTCCACCTCGCGGCATTGGCTCGGGCCGGCGACTGAATCGTCACCGCCGCAGCGTCGGTTCGGCAACGTGTACGTTGTGGTCATCGACCCCTCTCGCGTCTGGATCATCGTCCCGGCTTTCAACGAGGCGCAGGTCATCGGCGATGTCGTCGCGGACCTGCGGTCGGTGTTCGCCCATGTGGTGTGCGTGGATGACGGCAGCAGCGACACCACCGCCGAAACCGCCCTGCGCGCCGGAGCGCACGTGGTGTCGCATCCGGTGAACCTCGGTCAGGGTGCGGCGATTCAGACCGGTGTGGAGTACTCCCGCAGCCAGCCCGGCGCCGCCGTCTTCGCAACCTTCGACGCCGACGGTCAGCACCGACTCAAAGATGTCGTGTCGATGATGGAGAGGCTGTCCCGCGGCGATGTCGACATCGTGATCGGCACGCGCTTCGCCGGCTCGACGATCAGCCACACTCCGCCGCTCAAACGGCTCATCCTGCGGGCTGCGGCGTGGCTCAGTCCGAGCAGCCGTCGACTGGGCCTGACCGACGCCCACAATGGTCTGCGGGCTTTCGGTAAGACCGTCGCCGATAA
>CAIWCQ010000111.1 GCA_903911165.1 uncultured Actinomycetes bacterium
CGAAGCCGGTCAGATCCACCCGTGCCTACTTTCCGTTGAATGCGTTCTGGGCCAACCTATTAGGCGGCGGTGGA
Source organism: uncultured Actinomycetes bacterium (assembly GCA_903911165.1). Lineage (GTDB taxonomy): Bacteria > Actinomycetota > Actinomycetes > Mycobacteriales > Mycobacteriaceae > Mycobacterium. The sequence continues at coordinate 75 of CAIWCQ010000111.1, forward strand.
CGCCTTGTGGAGCATGGGTAAACGACGGGTGAACAGCCCTCGATTAGGCCGGCGCATACGCGGTATCCACCCTGGCCACGGTGAACCCGATCCCCTGGTAGGTCCGGATGGCGGCGACGTTATCGGCTTCGACGTAGAGCATCACTGTCGGTTCGGGCAGGTGCGCCAACCGTCGCGAGAGGTAGTCCAGTCCCACCAGTGTCAGCGCCCGGCCCAGCCCTCGGCCCTGGGCAGTGGGGTCGATGCCCACCACGTACACCTCGCCCACGCCCCGGTCGGCGTCATCGGCGTGCACCTTCGTCCAGTGAAAGCCCAGGAGTGCACCGGTGGCGTCGTCGCAGGCGAGGAACAATCCGCTCGGATCGAACCAGGGTTCGGCGACACGTTCGACGATATCGGCATCCGCCCAGCCACCCTGTTCCGGATGCCAGTCGAAGGCGGCATTGTTGACTCGCAACAACTCGGGGTTGTCTTGGCTTCCGCGGTAGGTGTGAATCAAAACACCCACGGGCACAACGGTTTCCGGGACATCCTGCAATAATCTGCGCATCTGGATCAGCTCACGCCGAGCGCGCAACCCGCAGACGTCGGCGACGGCGCGGGCGCCCGGCCCGGTGCCATGCGCCCAGAACCGCACCCGCGCACCGCTGCGCTCGATCGCCGCCCGCACCAGGGCACTCCCGATGCCACTTCGGCGGGCATCGGGATGTACCACCAATTCCGCTATCGCGTCGTCGGCGTCGGTACGGCCAGGCGCCAGGTTGAGATAACCCGTAACGGTGCGCTCCTCGGACGGATCTGTGACGACGAGATGTTCGGTGCGCTGCCGGCCGAGTTCGCGCAGCACCTGCTCCCCCACCGGGCTGATTGAGTCGACACTGCGGGCCGCATCGATGACACCGCGAACGCCAGACAACTCCGACGAGGTCAGCGCACTACGCCAGTGGGCAGCCCTCACCGGCCGGGCAGCGAGTGCGACAGGCCGGCGGCGGTGCCGTCGGGCATTTCGGCGCCCGAGGCGTCCTGGCTCGGCCCCGGGGCGCCCACGCGCTGGGAATCCACGCGCTGGGAATCCACGTCCGGGGAATCCACGTCCGGGGAATCGACTTCCGCGACCCGGTTGCGCGCCGGGCGGACCGCCTTGTAGCCGACGTTGCGGACTGTGCCGATCAGCGCCTCGTGTTCGGGGCCGAGTTTGGCGCGCAATCGCCGGACGTGAACGTCGACGGTTCGGGTTCCGCCGAAGAAGTCATACCCCCAGACCTCCTGCAACAGCTGAGCTCGCGTGAACACCCGGCCGGCGTGCTGCGCCAGATACTTCAGCAGTTCGAATTCTTTGTACGTCAGATCCAGTGGGCGGCCCCGCAGTCGGGCCGTATAGGTTCCCTCATCGATGACGAGTTCGCCCAGGCTGACATTGCCCAGGCTCTCCTGATTGGCCAGTCCACCCCGCCGGCCCACCAGGAGGCGCAGTCGGGCGTCAATCTCTGCCGGGCCGGTGCCCGGCAGGAGAATATCGTCGATACCCCAGTCGTTGTTCACCGCGACCAGGCCGCCCTCATTGACCACGGCGACGACTGGCACCGGCGCACCGGTGGACCCCAGCAACCGACACAAGCCCCGGGCGGCCGCCAGATCATGGCGTGCATCCACCAGGGCGACGTCGGCCGCTCCGGCGTCAAGCAACGAGGAGACCTCGCTCGGCACGCAGCGCACGGTGTGCGCCAGCAGCGACAATGAGGGCAGCACCGAGTCAGGATTGGGATCAGCAGTCAGAAGTAAAAGGTCCAACGGTTTCTCCAGGGTCGGTGCCACTCTAACCCCCGACCTGCCGTTACCGACGATTCGGAGGGCCGGAAAAGGCAGTAGGGAAGAATAACGCCGTGCGAAGGCTCGTGACGGCAACGGCAGCGGTGCTCGCGGTCGTCGCGGGCGGCGTCGGCGCCGACACCGGTGCCGCGATCTATGCGGAGTACCAACTTTCGCGTCATGTCCGCTCGGCCACCGGCCTGCCTTTCGATCCATGGGTGGCGATCCTGGGCTTTCCGTTCACCCCGCAGGCACTCGCACACCGCTACCGCGAGCTGGAGATCCGGGCCGGCGGCGTCGATCACCCCGTGGTGGGCAAAGTCGCACTCGAGGCGACCATGCACGACATCGGTTTGAGGCAGGCCTCCTGGCTGATGCGGCCCGACGCCGATCTGCCGGTGGGGAAACTCGAGAGCCGGATCATCATCGACTCCCGCCACCTGGGCGGCTTCATCGGCGTCAAGGACCTCTCGGTGGGGGCGCCCGCGGCCGACACCAACGACGCCACCGGTGGCACCACGGAATCAGGCATCTCCGGCAATAAGGGACTGGTGTTCAGCGGTACCCCGACGAACGCCGGGTTCGACAAGCGGGTGAGCGTCACCGTCGACCTGTCGGTCGCCGGCCCGGAGCAGACCACGCTGATTCTGACCCCGACCGCCGTGGTGACCGGTCCGAACACCGCCGATCAACCGGTGCCCGACGACAGGCGTGCGGCTGTCCTCGGCGCGTTCGCAGCCACCATGCCCGGGCAGCGATTGCCGTTCGGCCTGCGACCGACCACCGAGGGCGCCCGGGGGTCCGACATCATCATCGAAGGCATAGATACCGACGTCACCGTGCGACTCGACGGTTTCACCCAATCATGAGTGCTCTTGTCCCCGCGGGAGCGGCTATTGCCGCCGCCCTGGGGCTTGCCGGCGCGGCGGGCTTACTGCACAGCCGGCGTTCGGGGGTATTGCGCGACACCGCCGGCCCGGCCGACCTCGACACCACCGATTTGGGGCTTTCGCCGACCGCGCCCACGATCGTGCACTTCACCGCCGAATGGTGCGGCCCCTGCGCCGCGGTACGCCGGGTGGTCGATCAGGTCTGCGCCGAGTTGCCACAGGTCGCCCACGTCGAGATCGACATGGACGCCGCCCCGGGCGCGGCGCGCCGGCTCTCGGTGCTGTCGCTGCCGACGACGTTCATCTTCGACGCCGACGGACATCAGCGTTACCGGTCCTCCGGTGTGCCGAAGGCAGCGGACCTGCGGGCGGCGATCGAACCCTTATTGGCCGCGGGGCCGGGCGGTTGGGTATGATTCGCTTCGTGCACGCCCGCATTGAGCCGATGCTCACCAAACGCCGCGCAGTCGATCTGTGCCGCACCGCGGGCTGTTGTTGTTGCCGTAGCTGCTGAGAAGCCGCCGAACCTTCGTTTCGTCGCGTCGCTTCCGGGTAGCGCCCGGATCTCATCGGTCCCCCCAGCAACAGGAGCTTGTCATGACACTCACCACCGTTACGCAATCCGTCGCCATCGATCAGGTGGACGTCCGCGGTCCGCGCTTCTCCGCGTGGGTCACCAGCGCCGTCCTGCTGTCGGTGCTCATCGTCTCGGCCTTCAGCACGACCGCCGCCGCGGTCATCCTGGCCGCACAGGCGGCCGTCTTCGCGATCGGCGCGCTAGCCGGCCCACGTCGGCATCCCTATGGCCGGATCTTCGCCGCCCTGGTGGCGCCGCGCCTGGGCCCTGCCACCGAACGCGAACCGGTTTCACCGTTGAAATTCGCCCAATTGGTAGGCCTGCTGTTCGCACTGGTGGGTGTGGCCGGGTTCGCGTTCGGCGCGCCGCTCGTGGGCGTGATCGCCACAGCGTTCGCGTTGGCCGCAGCCTTCCTCAACGCGGCGTTCGGGATCTGCCTGGGCTGCCAGCTGTACCCCTTGGCCACCCGCCTGCGGCCTACGCAAGCCACCTAAACCCGCACCGAAAGGCAGACCCATGTCTCGCTCCGACGTCCTGGTCTCCACCGACTGGGCCCAGAGCAATCTCGACACTGAATCCATCGTCTTCGTCGAGGTCGACGAGGACACCAGCGCCTACGACACCGGTCACATTCCAGGGGCGATCAAACTCGACTGGAAGACCGATCTGCAGGACCCGATCAAGCGGGATTTCGTTGATGCCCAACAGTTTTCAAAGCTGCTCAGCGAACGTGGGATAGCGAACGACGACACCGTAGTCCTCTACGGCGGCAACAACAACTGGTTCGCCGCCTATGCCTACTGGTACTTCAAGCTCTACGGCCACGACAAGATCAAGCTGCTCGACGGTGGCCGAAAGAAATGGGAACTCGACGGCCGCACCATGTCCGCCGATCCCGTCAACCGGCCGGCCACCAGTTACGCCGCCGAGGCGCCCGATACCAGCATCCGCGCGTTCCGCGATGAGGTGATCGCTGCCATCGGCAACAAGAACCTCGTCGATGTGCGCTCGCCGGACGAGTTCTCCGGCAAAATCCTGGCCCCGGCACACCTCCCCCAGGAGCAGAGCCAGCGCCCCGGCCATATCCCCGGCGCGATCAATGTGCCGTGGAGCAGAGCCGCCAACGAAGACGGCACCTTCAAGTCCGATGAGGAACTGACCGCCATCTACGCCGCGGCGGGCCTCGACGACACCCGGGAGACCATCGCCTACTGCCGAATCGGGGAGCGTTCCTCGCACACCTGGTTCGTGCTGCAGGAGTTGTTGGGGCACAAGAACGTCAAGAACTACGACGGCAGTTGGACCGAATACGGCTCCCTGGTGGGGGCCCCGATCGAGTTGGGAAGTTGATCATGTGCGCTGCACCCGAGCAAGGGCAGAAGCTGCCCGCCGAGGTAAATCTGGAGAAGGAAACGGTGATCACCGGCCGGGTCGTCGACGGCGCCGGCCAGGCCGTCGGCGGCGCTTTCGTGCGCCTGCTGGACTCCGCGCAGGAGTTCACCGCCGAGGTGGTCGCCTCGGCGGGCGGCGACTTCCGGTTCTTCGCCGCGCCGGGCACGTGGACGGTGCGGGCCCTGTCGCGGGTGGGCACCGGCGATATCACGGTGGCTCCCTCCGGCGCGGGTCTGCACGAGGTCGACGTCAAAGTCGCCTGAGGACGCCCGCGCGCGTCGAGGCGAGGCAGCGATAGACTCAGCGACGTGGTGCTCTTCTTCGAAATTCTGCTGGTCGTCGCGGCGGTGGTAATCACCTGGTTTGCGATCTACGCGGTCTACCGCCTCATCACTGACGAATCGTGACCGAAGGCGACATCGTCGGCAGCGCGGATCGAGCCGTCGCGGCCGCCGCCGAACGGGCCAAACAGACTGCAGGCCGCAACATTCCGGTGTTCGACGATCTCCCAATCAGCGACACCGCGAACCTACGTCAGGGCGCGGATCTACACGATGCACTGCTGGCACTGCTGCCTCTGGTGGGCGTGTGGCGCGGCGAGGGCACGGGCTACAGTCCGCACGGCGACTACCGATTCGGTCAGCAGATCATCGTCTCCCACGACGGAAGCGATTACCTGAACTGGGACGCCCGCTCATGGCGGCTGGATGAGGCCGGGGATTACCACAGCCCGGGATTGCGGGAGACCGGCTACTGGCGGTTCGTCAACGACCCGGGCGACCCCGGCGAGTCCCAAGCCATTGAACTGCTGCTGGCCCACTCCTCAGGGTACGTCGAGTTGTTCTACGGCCATCCTCGAAGCCAGTCCTCCTGGGACTTGGTAACCGACGCACTGGCGCGCAGCAGGACGGGTGTTCTCGTCGGCGGCGCCAAACGGCTCTATGGGATCGTCGAGAACGGGGATCTCGCCTACGCCGAGGATCGGGTCGACGCCGACGGCGGTCTGGTGCCGCATCTGTCCGCGCGGCTGTCGAGGCACGTCGGATGATTCGCGCGAGTTTGATGGCAGCGATCGCCGCCTTCTGGTCGATCGCCGCCGTGTGGTCGATCGCCGGATGTGCGTCGAAACCAGCGCCGCCGGCCACCGATCCGCCGCCGGCTGAACACGGCTCGCTGGCCGAGTGCCTCAGCGCCAATGGTGTTGCGGAATCGGGATCCGCGGTTCTCGGCCCACCCGAGGGGGTCGACCCCCAGATCTGGGATCGCGCGATGACAGCATGTTCGACGCTGGCGCCCGGCCCGGCCGGGCCTTAGCCTCGCCGCTGCGCTCCCGCCCCGCGCAAACGCAACGTGCCCCAACACAGCTAGTCCAGACATGAAGCGGCCCCCGAGCCTTGGTATCCAGGTTGGACGGACCGGGGGCTCGGGGGCCGGGTAGCTGCCTGGAATTCGCCAGCGCGCGCAGAGCGCGGGTGATTTCCGGCACCTCAATAGTTTCGCCGCTGCACTGACGTTTAGCGGCGGCGTGCTGCTAGCGGGCAGCCACCTCACATGTCCAAGAAGAACTACTCAAAATTCCGGACCACCTCCTTTCCTGTGTACCCGCAACCGTACCCGCGCGCCGGGGGTGTGCCAAGCATTTTTTCGGCCGGTCAGCGATCCTGGAGGATCGCCGCCTCGACCAGTTCGGCCACCACGTCCGCCAACGGCGCCGGCGGCAGTCGGCGTCCGTCAAGGGTGTGCACCCGGGCAGCCAGAGTGATGCTTGATACCAGCCAAACCCCCTGCGCCGTATACAGATCGGCAGGCCGCAACCGGTGGTAATCGCAGTCGTAACCGCGCGTCCGGGCCACCTCGAAGAGCGCTTGCTGGGTCGTGCCGCGCAGGATCGGATACCACGGTGGCGGAGTCAGCAGGCATGGCCGCCCATCGGACCCGGCAGCGACGATCACCACCGTCGATCGCGGACCCTCGAGGACGAATCCGTCGGTGCTGGTGAAGATGACGTCGTCGGCGCCACGGGCGGCCGCATGCCGAAGCGCAGCCATGTTGATTGCATAGGAGAGCGTCTTCGCCCCGGCCAGCAGCCACGGCATGGCGTCGACTCCCGACGCCGCGAGCCCGCGTTCGAGCAGCGTGGCCGATGCTCCGTCACGCCTCGCCACCACTGCCCGCGGCGGCACCGGATTGATCATCAGGTACGCGGTCGGCTCCGAACCAAACTCCCGGCCGCGGCTGTACACCAGTCGCAGCGCGCCCTCCGCGGACGTCTGTTGGGTCCAGAGTCGGACCGCAATGTCGATGGCGCTGCGCCAGGCACCCAGATCAGGGTCCGGCAGTTCCAGCATGACCGCCGAGGAGACCAGTCGGCGCAGGTGTGATTCGACCAGACAGGGGGCGCCCCCGCGGATGAGCAGTGTTTCGAAGACACCGTCGCCACGCACGGCAGCCAGGTCATCGCCAGTCAGCAGGGGGCTACCCGGATCACGGACGGCACCGTCGAGGGTTACGAGCACCGAGGCGTCGCCGGACATGGGCTTTGAGCCTACTGGCAGGCCCGTAGAGTTCGGGGTGTGTCAGCCGTGCCCGCCCCCGACCACTCCCCCGATGCCGGCGCAGTCTGGCACTACGGCGATCCGTTCTCCGAGCAGCGGTCCGCCGAACACGATGCGGTGGTGGTGGACCGCTCGCACCGGCCGGTCATCGCGGTGACCGGAGCTGACCGCCGTGCCTGGCTGCATTCCATCTCCACCCAGCATCTCACCGGGTTGTCCGACGGAGCCTGCACGGAGAACCTCAGCCTCGACGGCCAGGGGCGGGTGGAAGATCACTGGCAGCAGACCGAACTGGGCTCCGATTCCGACGGGGTCAGCTATCTGGACACCGAGCCGTGGCGCGGGGAGCCGCTGCTGGCCTATCTGAGGAAAATGGTCTTCTGGTCCGATGCCCACCCGGTCGAGGCCGATCTCGCGGTGTTGTCGCTGATCGGGCCGAAACTGGCGGATCCCGCGGTGTTGGAGGCGCTGGGACTCGACGCACTGCCCGCTGAGTCGACCGCGGTGAGCCTCACCGGCGGCGGATTCGCGCGGCGGATGCCAGCCACGTCCGATGCGGTCGAGCTGGATCTCGTGGTGCCCCGCGCCGATGTCGACGCGTGGCTGGTCCGGCTTACCGCCGCCGGGGTGCGCCGGGCAGGCATCTGGGCGTTCGAGGCGCACCGGGTGGCGGCGGGGCGTCCCCGCCTCGGGGTGGACACCGACGACAGAACAATCCCCCACGAGGTGGGCTGGATAGGGCCGCCCGGGCAGGGCGCGGTGCACCTGGACAAGGGCTGCTATCGCGGCCAGGAGACCGTGGCTCGGGTGCACAACCTCGGTCGGCCGCCCCGGATGCTGGTGCTCGTGCATCTGGACGGCTCCGGTGAACGCCCGGTGACCGGCGATCCCCTGCTGGCCGACGGACGACCGGTGGGCAGGTTGGGCACCGTCGTCGACCATGTCGACCTCGGCCCGATCGCCCTGGCGTTGATCAAGCGCGGCATTGCCTCCGGTACCGCGTTGACTACCGGCGGCGAGCACCCGGTCGCCGCCGAGATCGATCCGGACTCCCTACCAGCCGCCGATCACACCGGTGCCGGCCGTCGCGCTGTCGACCGCTTGCGCGGTGCCTGACCGGCGGGACGTGCTTTTCGCCGCTTGGTGAATGGGCCTGCGAACACTTCGCCGCGCGGCACGGTAAAGTAATTTCAGGACACACACAACACTGACCGGAGCCGCCTGGCTGCAGGCCGCTCCGTTATTGCGCGAGGGGGTTCCCCCATGGGCCGCGGCCGGGCTAAGGCAAAGCAGACCAAGGTTGCCCGAGAGCTGAAATACAGCTCTCCGCAAACCAATTTCGAGCGGCTCCAACAGGAGCTGACCGGATCCGAAGCCGATGATGCGCGGGGCGCGGTCAACGGTTCGGACGACTCCTGGGACGACGAGGGCCGCTAAAGCCCCGCCGGCCCTGCCAGCCCCGCCGGCCCCGCGGCGCGTGGACCGATCAGAACCGCGGGTGCCCGCCGACCAGCATCGCTCGGGGGGCGTCTTTACCCTTCCGGACCCCACCCATGATCCAGCAGGTCAGGTGACGAGCCGTCAGGATCGCTAGGGCGCGGTCGACATCCTCCGGTGCGACCACGGCCACCATGCCGACGCCCATATTGAACGTCTTCTCCATTTCGGCGCGCTCGACGCGGCCGCGCTGCGTGATCAACCCGAAGATCGGCGCGGGAGTCCAGCTTCCGCGGTCGATCTCGGCGACCAGACCGTTCGGAATCACGCGTTCGAGGTTGCCGGCCAAGCCACCGCCCGTGACGTGACAAAAGGTGCGTACCCCGGTTTCGGCGGCCAATGCCAGGCAGTCCCTGGCGTAGATCCGGGTGGGCTCGAGCAACTCCTCACCGAGGGTGCGGCCGAATTCCTCGACGTGGCCGGCCAGACTCATCCGGTCGATCTCCAGCAGAACCTTGCGGGCCAGCGAGTACCCGTTGGAGTGCAGGCCTGAGGACGCCATCGCGATCAGGACGTCGCCGGGGCGAACACGCTCGGGACCAAGCACGTCGTCGGCCTCGACGACGCCGACTCCGGTCGCCGAGATGTCGTAGTGGTCGGGATCCATCAGCCCAGGATGCTCAGCGGTCTCGCCGCCGAGTAGCGCGCAGCCCGCGAGCACGCAGCCTTCGGCGATACCGGAGACAATCGCACTGACCCGTTCCGGCACCGTGCGACCGACCGCGATGTAGTCCTGCAGGAACAGCGGTTCGGCACCGCAGACAACAAGATCGTCAACCACCATCGCGACCAGATCCAGCCCGACGGTGTCGTGCTTGTCCATGGCTTGAGCGATGGCGAGTTTCGTGCCCACCCCATCGGTGGACGCCGCCAGCAACGGTTCCCGGTAACCGCTGCGCAGCGCGAACAGTCCGGCGAAACCGCCCAGGCCGCCACGCACCTCGGGACGGGTGGCGCGGTTGGCCAGCGGTTTGATCAACTCGACCGCCCGGTCACCGGCTTCAATATCCACACCGGCCGATGCGTAGGAGATCAGGCCGTCTTGCTCGCTCATCGGCGCTAAGGCTACCGGCAGCCGTCCGGCAGCGGTCAACCGACGTTGCGGGTCAGCCATTGGCTCAATGGCGCCGCGGCTCGCAGTGCCGTGACCACACGATCCTTGGCCTTTACGGTGCCCATCCACGCGCCCACCGGCCAGGCCTTCATCACCGCCATGCCCTTGTGCCTGAGCAGTTCGATCCGAGGATGGTCCGCGGCGGTCCCGCGCGGTGCGGTCTTGAGCACCTCGTGCGCCATGGTCGTGAATCCAGCCTCGCGCAAGGCGACGACGATCGCGGCGAGTTCGGCGCCGGACTTCTCCCGGGTGACGGCGGCGCGATAGCGCTGCAGAGCCGCCGAGTCGGGCATGTACAAACCGCCGCCGGCAGACAGTCCGTCGGCGGAGAAGGACACGTAGGCCTGGCCTGGGCCCGAGCCCAGCGTCGCCGCGCAGGTGGTCTTATACGGCGTCTTATCGGCGCTGAAGCGCACGTCGCGGTAGGGCCGGAAGAGCTTTGCGGGACCGAACTCATCAGCGAGTTCGGCGAGCAGTTGCTCCATCGGGGCGCGCACGCAGTCGTCATACACGGCTTTGTTCCCCTGCCAGTACGTCTTGGAGTTGTCGGCCCCCAGACCCTCGTAGAACTCGACAGCCTCAACAGGCCAACCGGTGAACGCCATGGCTTCATTGTGGCGAGTTTCCTGACGGTGCCGTGACAGTTCCCGGCAGACCCGTGCGGGGATGGCCCCGCAGTGTGTTCAATGACATCGAAGCGTTGAATGGGGCCCAACACAACGATCGGAGGCGCGGGTGGCCGCGAAGCAGCAGAGGTGCCTGGTGACGGGTGCCACCGGCTACATCGGCGGCCGCCTGGTGCCCAGGCTGCTGGAAAGCGGGTTCGCGGTTCGGGCGCTGGCCCGCACTCCGGACAAGCTGGCGAGCGTCCCGTGGCGTGACCGGATCGAGGTGGCCCGCGGCGACCTCAGCGACGCGTCCTCCCTGGAGGAGGCCTTCGACGACGTCGACATCGTCTACTACCTGGTCCACTCGATGGGCTTCTCCAAGGACTTCGCGACCGAGGAACGTCGGGCCGCCCAGAACGTGGTTGCCGCGGCCCGGCGGGCCGGGGTACGGCGCATCGTCTACCTCAGCGGCCTGCATCCTGAGGGCACGGAATTGTCGAATCACCTGTCCTCGCGCACCACCGTGGGCGAGATCCTCATCGCCTCCGGCATCGAGACCATCGTGCTGCAGGCCGGGGTGGTGGTTGGCTCCGGTTCAGCGTCGTTCGAGATGATTCGTCACCTCACCGACCGACTTCCGGTGATGACCACGCCGAAGTGGGTACACAACAAGATCCAACCCATCGCGATCCGCGACGTGCTGCACTACCTCGTCGCCGCCGCTACCTGCCCTGTGCCGGAGTCGCGAACCTGGGACATCGGCGGCCCCGACGTCCTCGAATACGGCGACATGATGCAGATCTACGCCCAGGTCGCCGGGTTGCGCCACCGCCACATCCTGGTGCTGCCGGTTCTCACGCCGCGAATCGCGGCGCTGTGGGTCGGCTTCGTGACCCCGATCCCATCTGGGTTGGCTCGCCCACTCGTCGAATCACTGCACTGCGACGCGGTGATGAACAACCATGACATCGACACGATCATCGAGCCTCCCGACGGGGGCCTGACTCCCTACCGGCGATCGGTCTCCCTTGCACTGGCGCGCATCGCCCGCGGCGATGTGGAGACCACCTGGAACACCGGCACCGCCGCGAACCTGCCCAGCGATCCGGACTGGGCCGGCGAGGTGGTGTACACCGACACGCGATCCCGGCACACCTCGGCCAACCCCGAGCAACTCTGGAAGGCGGTCGAGCGCAGCATCCCGGCGAATTGGCGAGTCGAGGAACGCGAACACGGACGCATCCTCAAACTGCGGGCCGATAGGCGCGGCCCCGGCGACCGCTGGCTGGAAATGCGAATCACCCCCGAGGGCAACGGAAGTCGCTACGAGCAGCAGGCTATTTTCTATCCGCGCGGACTGCTGGGCCGGGTGTACTGGTTCGCCGGGCGACCACTTCAGGCGATGGCACTGGACCGCCGAGTGCGAAGGGTCACCTCGGCGGTCAGCTGAAAAGGTCAGGGACGACTGAGCGCCGACGCGTTGTCGTTGTCGGCCTGCACCGCGGCCAGCATGTTCTCCATTACGTTCTTGCCAAGTGCGGACGCGCTCGGTAGCTCGATCGGATACTTGCCGTCAAAGCAGGCGCAGCACAGTCTGCTGGTCGGTTGCTCTGTTGCCGCGACCATCCCCTGTTGGGAGATGTAGACCAGGGAATCGGCACCAATGGCCTGGCGTACCGACTCCAGCATCTCGCCGTCGTCGGTCTGGGTGCCCGGGGCGTTGGCGATCAACTCAGCCGGGGTGGCGAAGTCGATGCCATAGAAGCACGGCCATTTCACCGGCGGTGAGGCGATGCGCACGTGCACCTCGAGTGCGCCGGCCTCGCGAAGCATCCGGATCAGCGCGCGCTGGGTGTTGCCGCGCACGATCGAGTCGTCGACAACGATCAGCCGTTTTCCGCGGATGACCTCTTTGAGCGGGTTGAGCTTGAGTCGGATACCGAGTTGCCGAATCGTCTGGGAAGGCTGAATGAAAGTACGCCCGACGTAGGCGTTCTTCATCAGGCCCTGACCGAACGGGATGCCCGACTCCTGGGCGTAGCCGACCGCGGCCGGTGTGCCCGACTCCGGCACGCCGATCACCAGGTCGGCCTCGACCGGCTTCTCCCGGGCCAACCGGCGGCCGATGTCTACCCGGGTGCCGTGCACTGAGCGCCCGGCGATGACGCTGTCTGGGCGAGCCAGGTAGACGTACTCGAAGACGCAACCCTTCGGGGTGGGCGGGGCAAAGCGGGTGGAGCGCACCCCATCGGCATCGATGGCCAGTAACTCTCCTGGTTCTATGTCCCGCACGAAGGAGGCACCGACGATGTCGAGTGCCGCGGTCTCCGAGGCAACCACCCAGCCGCGGTCCAGCCGACCCAGGCACAGTGGACGCACCCCGAACGGATCGCGGGCCGCGTACAGCGTGGTCTCGTCCATGAAAACCAAACAGAACGCGCCACGCACTCCCGGCAACAACTCGAGTGCGGCCTGCTCGACACTGGTGTCAGCGGCCCCCCCGGCCAGCAGTGCGCCGAGGATGTCGGAGTCGGTCGTCGCCGCTCCCGGAACGTTGTGGTTGATCAGGCCGGCCTTTCGAGCCCGGTCGGCGAGTTCAGTGGTGTTGACCAGATTCCCGTTGTGCCCCAAGGCAACTCCGGTGCCGGCGGCGGTGATGTGGAATACCGGCTGCGCGTTCTCCCAGGTAGTCGAACCGGTGGTCGAGTAGCGGCAGTGGCCGATCGCGACATGTCCGGGCATCGCGCCGAGGGTCTGCTCGTCGAACACCTGGCTGACCAGGCCAAGATCCTTGAACACCAGCACCTGAGAGCCGTCGGCGACCGCGATCCCGGCGGCCTCCTGCCCGCGATGCTGCAGTGCGTAGAGGCCGTAGTAGGTGAGTTTGGCGACTTCCTCACCGGGAGCCCAGACGCCGAAGACGCCGCATTCTTCCCGGGGTGATTCTTCCAGTTGGCCGGTCACGATATGGGCTGCTCCCTCGCGGGTGTCGGCTGTCGGTTTCTCAAGTCTACGGCTACGGACCGCTAAACCGGGAATCGAATCACCGGACGTCATAGGTCGCCGACCTGACGAAGGCTGACCAGCGGAAACCACGCCGAGATCGCCCCGGCGCGCGCTCCGGAGAGTCGCAGCAGACCCTCGGCCACGGCCTCGTCGAAGGTCTTGCGCCCGGTGACCAGCAGCAGCCAGGTTCGCGGATCAGTCTCCGTCACGTTCGGCGGTGTTCCGCGGGTGTGTTTCGGGCCCGAAATGCATTGCACCGCAACGAAAGGCGGAATCCGAACCTCGACGCTGGCACCCGGCGCCAGCGCGGCGAGGGCCCGGGCGGTGAGCCGGACAGCGGCGGCGATCTCCGCCCGGTCCGGTTCCGGGGCGGTGCCGTCGTTCAGCCATCCCGCGACCTTGACTACCGCGGCTCGAGTTGTCTCCGCATCGCCCGCACGCTGTTTGGGCATATTTCAGCAGCGTTCCGATGCGGGGTCTGCGGTGCGGGAGGCCACAGCGACAACGAGCAGACCTGCGGGTAGTAGTGCCGCTGCGAGGATCGCGAAGATGAGATCGATCCCGCTGGCCGTTGACATGCCGGTGCTACCCAGCCGCTCCAGCATCGTGCTGGCCACCGCCACCCCGATGCCCCCAATCGCGATCATGGCGGTCAATGCGATTCCCGCGGCCTCACCGGCCCGTTGCGGGCTGACGACCGATTGGGTAGCCACGGTGGTAAAGGCGTAGACCAATCCCAGAGTGAATCCGCATGCCGTCAAGGCCGGCACGTACAACGCCCAGTCGCGGGCGGCCGCGAGCAGTCCCAGGCTGGCGGCGGCGAGTATGGTCGCGACGCCCATCACCCGCACCGGATGCCCGGCCGCCAGCCGTCCCGACAGCACGCCGCCGGCCGCGGCACCGGCAGAGGGCCCGAGAAAAACCAGCCCGGCCGCCAACGGGTCGAGTCCGCGAGCGTCCTGCAAATACACGGTGGACAAAAAAATTGTCACCCCGTAGGCGACATTGGCGATCGTTCCCGCGGCAACCAGCACGGTAAAGCGGGTGTTGCGCACCAACGATAAGTCGACCAGTGGCCAACGCACCCGGCGTTCGACAACGACGAAAAGTGCGAGCAACGCGATGGCACCGGTGAATGCGCCGACGGTGGCAAGTGACCACCAACCCCACGCCGGTGCCCGATCGAAGGTCAGCGTGAACACACCGATGCCGGCAGTCAGCAGGGCCAGGCCTGCGAGGTCGATCCGGCGCGGCGCCTCGGTGTCACGGGACTCACTGATCGCGAACGCCCCGATGAGCACGCAGGCCGCGGTCAGCGGGATGTTGAGCGCGAAGATCCACCGCCAGCCGACGGTCTGGGTGAGCATGCCTCCGATCAGCGGCCCGGCGGCGCTACCAAGACCGGCGATGCCGTATGCCAGCCCGATCATGCGGCCCGACTGCGCCGGGGGGAACGCGTTCGTGATGACGCTGACCGATGCGGGGAAGATCAGCGCCGCTCCCGCACCCTGAAGCGCGCGGAAAGCCACCAGCGTTGCCGCCGACGCCGCGATGGCACAGAGCAGCGATGCCAGCCCAAACAGCGCGATCCCGATCAGCAGGACTCGTTTACGACCGAAGATGTCGGCAAGTCGTCCCGCCGGCACCATCAGCGCGCCGAGTGTCACCATGTAGATGCTGATGATCCACTGCAAATCCGTTGCCGTGCTGCCGAAGTCGCTTGCCATCCGCGGCAGCGCAAGATTCATCGCGAAGTAATCGATCTGCACACAGAACAACGCCATCGATACAGCGACCATCAGCCATTTGCCGTTAGCAGGACCGACGTCGGCGCTGGCCGGGGTCCCGGTCATCCGAAAAGCCTGGGAAGCACTCCTTCGGACGTGCTCCGCAGTTCCTCCAGTGTCACCGTGAAAAATCCTTGAACCTCGACCGAATCCGATGCCGAGTCAGAGACCCCGACGCGGGCGGCGGGAAGACCGCGCGCCGCACACATCGCCACGAAGCGACTTTCCTCGGTGCGCGGTACCGCGACCAGGACCCGGCCGGCGGACTCGGAGAACAGCAGCACGAATGCATTGGCAACGGAGTCGTAGTCGCCGGGAAGGACAACACGACAGCCGGTTTCACCCGCCAGGGCGGCCTCAACGACGGCTTGAATCAATCCGCCTTCGCTTAGGTCGTGGGCTGCCGAGACCAGGCCGTCGCGGGAGGCCGCCGTGAGCACGTCGGCGAGTAGCTTCTCCTGCGAGAGGTCAACGGCAGGCGGAACACCGCCGAGATGATCGGCAGTGACCTGGGCCCAGATCGACCCGTCGAACTCCTCGCGGGTCTCGCCGAGCAGATACAACGATTCGCCCGGTTCGCTGCCCAAGCCGGTGGAAAGCCGGCGGCGCACGTCGTCGATCACCCCAAGTACCCCTACCACCGGGGTGGGCAGGATCGGCGTCGACCCGGTCTGGTTGTAGAAGCTGACGTTGCCGCCGGTGACCGGAATGCCAAGGAAGGCGCACCCGTCGGCCAGTCCGCGGACCGCTTCGGCGAATTGCCACATCACCCCGGGATCCTCCGGAGAGCCGAAGTTGAGACAGTTAGTGACCGCGATCGGGGTGGCGCCGGTGACGGCGACGTTGCGGTACGCCTCGGCCAGCGCCAGTTGGGCGCCGGTGTAGGGATCGAGTTGGGTATAGCGACCGGAGGCGTCGGTCGAGACCGCGATACCGCGCCCGGTGGCCTCGTCGATGCGCAACACACCGCCGTCGGCGTGCTCGGCCAGCACGGTGTTGCCCCGCACATAACGGTCGTACTGCTCGGTGATGAATGCCCGACTGCACAGGTGCGGACTGCCCAGCAGCGTAAGCAGGGTCGCGCGCAACTCATCTGGAGTCTTCGGCCTCGGGAGTTTCGCACTGGTATCGGCGATCAGCGCGTCCTGGGTGTCCGGCCGGGCCAGCGGCCGGGAGTAGACCGGGCCTTCGTGGGCGACCGTGCGCGGGGGCACGTCGACGACGGTCTCGCCGTGCCAGGTGATCGTGAGCCGGTCGCCCTCGGCGACCTCTCCGATGACTGTGGCCAGCACGTCCCACTTGCGGCACACGGCCATGAAGGGTTCGACGTTCTCCGGTGAGACCACCGCGCACATGCGTTCCTGGGACTCACTGGAGAGCACCTCGGCCGGGTTCATGTTCGCCGCGCGTAGCGGGACCTTGTCGAGTTCTATGGTCATACCACCGTCCCCGGCAGACGCCAACTCTGATGTGGCACAGGATAATCCGGCACCGCCGAGATCCTGGATGCCGACCACAAGATGTGCGGAATACAACTCAAGGCAGCACTCGATGAGCACCTTCTCCATGAACGGATCACCCACCTGAACACTGGGCAACTTCTTGCGGCCGGTGCCGCTCTCATCGCCGGAGAAGGTGTCCGATGCCAGCACCGACACTCCGCCGATGCCGTCCAGTCCGGTGCGCGCACCGAACAGGATGATCTTGTTCCCGGTGCCCGAGGCGAATGCCAGGTGCAGGTCCTCGGTGCGCAACACACCTACGCACATCGCGTTGACCAACGGGTTGCCGGCGTAGGACGCGTCGAACACCGTCTCGCCGCCGATGTTCGGCAGGCCGAGGGAATTTCCATAACCACCGATTCCGCGCACCACCCCGTCGAGCACGCGGCGGGTGTCAGGTGCGTCGGCGGCGCCGAAGCGCAACTGGTCCATCACCGCGACCGGCCGAGCTCCCATGGCCATGATGTCGCGCACGATGCCGCCGACACCGGTGGCCGCACCCTGATAGGGCTCGACGAACGACGGGTGGTTGTGGGATTCGACTTTGAACGTGACGGCCCAGCCGTCACCGATGTCGACAACGCCGGCATTCTCGCCGATCCCAGCCAGCATTCCGGCCCGCATCGCCTCGGTGGTGGTCTCGCCGAAATAGCGCAGGTGCACCTTGGAGGACTTGTACGAGCAGTGCTCGCTCCACATCACCGAGTACATGGCCAACTCGGCGTCGGTGGGCCGGCGGCCGAGGATGTCGCGGATGCGCTGATACTCGTCGTCTTTGAGCCCGAGTTCGCGGTAGGGCTGCGGCTGATCGGGCGTGGCCGCGGCGTGGTCGACGGTGTCCGTCACGTCAGCCCATCACCGGCGCAACGCAGAACACATTGCCGTCGGGGTCCTCCAGCACCACCCAGCCGTAGTCACCGAACGAGTGGCGTCCGGTCTCCGCGGCGCCGAGTTCGACGAGGCGGGCGATCTCAGCCTCCACATCGACGGTCGCGAAGTCGAGGTGGATGCGGGCCTTGCCGGGGGTCGGGTCATCCACCCGCTGAAAGCCCAGCCGCGGACCCGCCGCACACGCCACCATGAGGAATTCGCCCGGCACCACCGGGACCACCAGATCG
>CAIWCQ010000112.1 GCA_903911165.1 uncultured Actinomycetes bacterium
ACAGCCGGTCGGAGCCCAGATCGCGATCGGCCAGTGGCGACAGGCCAATGTCGCCAAGGTCGGACTGCAGTTCGAGTCGATCCTGATTCGCGGCCTGATGAACTACTCGTTCTGGGTGCCCAACGGCTCGCCGGAATACCGGTACTGCCTGCACGAGTCGGTCGAAGAGTGCAACCACACCATGATGTTCCAGGAGATGGTGAATCGCATCGGCGCCGACGTGCCCGGTATGCCGCGACTGCTGCGCTGGCTGTCCCCGCTGCTGCCGATGTTCGCCGGACCGCTGCCGATCCCGTTTTTCTTCGGCATCCTGGCCGGCGAGGAACCGATCGATCACACCCAGAAAGACGTTCTGCGCGAGCGTGCCGACGGCCGATCCCTGCACCCGATCATGGAGCGGGTGATGGCCATCCACGTGGCCGAGGAGGCCCGGCACATCTCCTTCGCGCATGAATATCTGCGCAAGCGACTGCCGCGCCTGAGCCGACGTCAGCGGTTCTGGCTGTCACTGCATGTTCCGCTCATCATGCGGGTGCTGTGCCAGGCGATCCTGGTCCCGCCACGCAGCTTCTTCCGCCAGTTCGCAATCCCGCGCAGCGTCCGCAAAGAGCTGTTCTTCCGGGCGCCGGAGTCCCGCGAGATACTGCGCGACATCTTCGCCGACGTGCGGATGCTGTGCTACGACACCGATCTGATGAGCCCGCCGGCCAGGCTGATGTGGCGCCTCTGCAAGATCGGCGGTCCGCCGAGTCGGTTCCGCAGCGAACCGCAACGGCGGCACGCCGTCACGGCGGCCTGAGTCACCGCACTCCGCGGCCCCAGCCACCGTGCCCCACGTCATCACGCAGTCCTGCTGTGGCGACGGCTCGTGCGTGTATGCCTGCCCAGTCAACTGCATTCACCCCAGCCCTGACGAACCTGGATTCGCCACCGCTGAAATGCTGCACATCGACCCGGTGGCGTGTGTGGACTGCGGGGCCTGCGTCAGCGCCTGTCCGGTCGACGCGATCCTGCCCGAGAGCCGGCTCAGTGCCGCGCAGTTGCCGTTCATCGCAATCAACGCGGCCTTCTACCCGGACCGCCCGGAGGGAAAACTTCCGGTCGCCGCCAAGCTGGCGCCGGTACTGCCGGCGCCGCGGATACGCGATGGCGCGGCTGCACTGACTGTCGCGATCATCGGATCCGGCCCGGCCGGCATGTATGCAGCCGACGAGTTGCTCACCCAGCGCGGAGTGCGCGTCAACATGTTCGACAAACTGCCCGTTCCGTACGGACTGGTGCGCGCCGGAGTGGCCCCGGATCATCAGAGCACCAAGTCGGTCACTCGGCTTTTCGACAAGATCAGCCGCCAGCGAGGATTTGAGTATTACCTCAATGTCGAAGTGGGACAGCATATCTCGCATTCCGAACTGCTCGCTCACCACCACGGGGTGCTGTACACCGTCGGAGCCCCAGGTGACCGCAGGCTCGAGATCGACGGGATGGGCATGCCCGGTACCGGCAGCGCCACCGATTTCGTCGCCTGGATCAACGGCCAACCCGGGAGCGCCGGACCGATCACGGGCACCATCGCGGACCCGGTGGTGATCATCGGCAACGGCAACG
>CAIWCQ010000113.1 GCA_903911165.1 uncultured Actinomycetes bacterium
ATCACCGCACCGTTCGCGGCCGGAGTCGTCGTGCTGCTTTACGTCGACGCCCGGATCCGTTCGGAGGCGTTCGACGTCGCGTTACGCGCCGGAGCGAGTGCCGGCCCGGGTGCGGTTTCGTTCACCGACACACTGTGGGCGACCACCGCGCGCTGAGGTTCCTCAGCTGCTGATCCAGTTCCCGTGGAAGCCGTAGGGAACCCGGCGCGGCAACTGAATGCGAGCAACCGGCTCGCCGGCGAAATCGGTGGCATCCAGGATCACCAGTTCGCTGGTGTTGTCGACCGGGTCGTAAACGTAGGCCATGTACCAACCGTTGCTTTCATCCGGCGCACCCGACGGCGACGGAATGAAAACGGCCTCGCCGGGTCCGCCGGGGGCGTCGGGCGTACCGAATCGGTGCTCAACAGCATCTCCGGTCCGTAGGTCGTAACGCACCAGGCTGGCATCGCCCACCGACACCGCGTAGCGCGCCGGCAGGCCGGCCAGTCGGTCATCAATCCGCGGGAACTCGACCGCACGATCGTCGAGTTGGTGTTCGGTCACCGTGCCGGTTCGAAGATCGATCCTCCAATTCCAGAGCACGGCGCTGTCCCCGAATCCGCCGTCCTTGCGCCACAGCTCCGCGTACCGGACTGCCTGCAGCACGATGGTGTCGCCGTCGTCGTAGGCGTTCGCGACGTGGAATATGTAGCAGGGATCGATGTCGAACCAGCGCACCTCGCCGAACGGGTCGTCGCGGCGGAGCACCCCCAACCGGGCGCCGTACTCGTCCTCCCACCGAAACGGCATATCGCCGCTTCCGCTGACCGCGATGTCGATGTTGAACACGATAGGTAGGTCCAGGAAGATGACGTGCCCGGAGGTCATCGCGAAGTCGTGCATCATGGTCAATGCCTCGACATCGATAGGCCGGCTGATCGTCAATTCTCCGGCGGCGTCCACCCGGTGATAGCTGACGTGCGGGCTGAACAGGTTGCCGTAGCCGAAGAAGTGCAACTCCCCGGTAGTCGGGCAGATCTTGGGATGAGCCGTCATGGCGTCGTTGAGCTTGCCGCCGAAGTCGTAGCAGCCGACCGTCTCAAGATCCTTGGTGACCTCGTAGGGCAGTGACGACTCGACGAGGGCAAGTGTCTTACCCGCGTGGTTGACGATGTGGGTGTTGGCTACCGCCGATCGCAGGTTGCGGCTGCCGTCGCCGTTGTAGACCCCGAAGGGGGTGTCGAAGCTGTCGGTTCGCACCCAGCGGTTGCGGTACCACTTGGCGGCGCCGCCTTCGATGCGCACGCCGTGGAGCATGCCGTCGCCGAGGAACCAGTGCCCGGTCGGCTGGCGCGGGTTGGGGCCGTTGCGCAGGTACCAGCCGTCGAGTTCAGCGGGGATAGCGCCCTTCACGGGCAGGTCGTATTCGGTGAGCTCGTCGGGTACCGGCGCGTAGTTCCCGCGCTGATAGAACTGGCCGGTGTCGGGCAGGTTGGCGGAGTCCGCGGCGGTATCGGTCATGACCACCACTCTGCCACCCTTACCGCCGTACGGCGAGGGCGCTCTTGGGCTGTTTAGACCTCCACCCAGTCCAGGGTCCGCTGCACCGCCTTACGCCACCCGGCGTAGCCCGCCTCGCGCTGCTCGTAGGTCCACGACGGCGACCATCGGCGACCCTCCTGCCAGTTGGCCCGCAGGTCCTCCGGATCCGACCAGTAGCCGACCGCCAGACCGGCTGCGTAGGCCGCACCTAACGCGGTGGTCTCAGGAACCTTCGGGCGCACAACGTCCACGCCGAGTACGTCGGCCTGGATCTGCATGCACAGCTCGTTGAGCGTGACGCCGCCATCGACTTTGAGCACCGTCAGCGGCACGCCGGAATCGGCGGCCATCGCATCGACGACGTCGCGGCTCTGGTAGCAGATCGCCTCGAGCGTCGCCCGCGCGATGTGAGCGTTGGAGTTGAACCTTGACAGTCCGACAATCGCCCCGCGGGCATCGGAGCGCCAATACGGCGCGAACAACCCGGAGAAGGCGGGGACAAAGTAGATACCGCCGTTGTCGGCAACCTGGGCGGCCAGTGTCTCACTGTCGGCAGCGCCGCTGATGATGCCAAGTTGATCACGCAGCCACTGCACCGCCGATCCGGTCACCGCGATCGAACCCTCAAGGGCGTAAACAGGTTTGGCATCTCCGAATTGGTAGCACACCGTGGTCAGCAGTCCGTTCTTACTGCGGACGATCTTCTCTCCGGTATTGAGCAGCAGGAAGTTGCCGGTTCCGTAGGTGTTCTTGGCCTCACCCGGCTTCAGGCACACCTGCCCGACCATCGCGGCCTGCTGGTCACCGAGAATTCCGGTCAGCGCCACCTCGCCACCCATCGGCCCGTCCGCCCTGGTCACTGAGTACGGCTGCGGCGACGACGACGGTCTGATCTGCGGCAGCATCCGACGCGGTATCCCGAAGAACGACAACAGTTCATCGTCCCAATCCAGGGTTTCGAGATCCATCAGCATGGTGCGACTGGCATTGGTGGGATCGGTGACATGCACGCCGCCCGCGGGACCGCCGGTGAGGTTCCACAACACCCATACGTCCGGCGTGCCGAACAACGCATCACCACGTTCGGCGTCGGCCCGCACGCCATCGACGTTCTCCAGGATCCACTGCAATTTCCCGGCGGAGAAGTAGGTGGCCGGCGGCAGGCCGGCCTTGCGCCGGATGACATCACCGCGGCCGTCGCGATCCAGCGCGGCGGCAATCTGGTCAGTGCGGGTGTCCTGCCAGACGATCGCGTTGTAGTAGGGCTGCCCGGTCTTGCGGTTCCAGACGATGGTGGTCTCGCGCTGATTGGTGATTCCCAGCGCGGCGATGTCGGCGGCCTTGAGGTTGGTGTTGTTGAGGGCCGAGGTCACGACGGTCTGGGTGCGTCCCCAGATCTCGGTCGGATTGTGCTCGACCCAGCCCGGGCGCGGCAGGATCTGTTCGTGCTCGAGCTGGTGGCGGCCGACCTCCAAGCCGTTGTGGTCGAAGATCATGCAACGGGTACTGGTGGTGCCCTGGTCGATAGAAGCGACGAAGTCGGCCACGGTGCTCCTTCAAGGATCGGCGCGTTAGAACTGTGTTGGGAGTCTGCCACCGTCAATCAGGGTTCATGTGGGAAAACGAAAGGCCCGACCGGTATTTGCTTGCGCCGACGCCCCGGAGCCTGTTGCATCCTCGGAGTGGGAGAAGAGGTAGCGCACGCCGCCTATAGCCGCCAACAGCGGCAGGAATACCGGCAGAAGGTTCAACTGTGCCTGGACGTGTTCGAAACCATGTTGGCGGAATCAAGCTTCGACTTCGATCACCCGCTGACCGGCATGGAGATCGAATGCAATCTGGTTGATGCCGACTACCAGCCGGCGATGTCGAACCAGGAGGTGCTGGCTGCGATCGCCGATCCGGCCTATCAGACCGAACTGGGCGCCTACAACATCGAGTTCAACGTTCCGCCCCGGCCGCTCCCCGGACGTACCGCTCTGGAATTGGAGGCGGAAGTCCGGGCCAGCCTCAATGCCGCCGAGGCCAAGGCCGGTACCGACGGTTCGCACATCGTGATGATCGGGATCCTGCCAACCCTGATGCCCGAGGATCTGACCGGCGGCTGGATGAGTCCGTCGTTGCGCTACCAGGCTCTGAACGACTCCATCTTCACCGCCCGGGGTGAGGACATCCTGATTGACATCGCCGGGGCCGAGCAGCTGAGCATCCAGGCCGAATCCATCGCCCCGGAATCGGCCTGCACCAGCATGCAGTTGCATCTGCAGGTCTCGCCCGCCGATTTCCCGGGGAACTGGAACGCCGCGCAGGTCCTGGCCGGACCGCAGCTGGCACTCGGGGCGAACTCGCCGTATTTCTTCGGCCACGAATTGTGGGCCGAGACCCGCATCGAACTCTTCGCCCAAGCCACCGATACCCGGACCGATGAGCTCAAGGCTCAGGGCGTGCGGCCGCGGGTGTGGTTCGGGGAGAAGTGGATCAGCTCGGTCTTTGATCTCTTCGAGGAGAACGTCCGGTACTTCCCGACGCTGCTGCCCGAGATCTCCGACGAGGATCCGCTGGCCGAACTCGCCGCGGGAGGCATTCCACGGTTGTCGGAACTACGCCTACACAACGGCACGGTGTACCGCTGGAACCGGCCGGTGTACGACGTCGCGAACGGCCGGCCGCATCTTCGGGTGGAAAATCGGGTGCTGCCCGCCGGTCCGACCGTTGTCGACATGGTCGCGAATGCGGCGTTCTACTACGGCTTGCTGCGAACCATCTCCGAGGAGGACCAGCCGCTGTGGACCAAGATGAGTTTCGCTGCTGCACAGGACAATTTCATCGGAGCAGCGCAACACGGAATGGCGGCGCGGCTGTACTGGCCGGGCCTGGGCGAGGTGACACCCGACGAGTTGGTGCTGCGCCACCTGCTGCCGATGGCCGATGAGGGGCTCCGCCGTTGGCGGGTGGCCCCGGAGGTGCGGGACCGCTACCTCGGTGTCATCGAGGGACGCGCCAAGACCGGCCAGAACGGCTCGGCGTGGCAGGTGGCGACGGTCCACGCCCTGCAGGAGCAGGGCTTGGACAGGCCAGCGGCGCTGACCGAAATGCTGCGCCGGTATTGCGAACTGATGCACAGCAACGCGCCGGTTCACACCTGGGACATCGGCCGCTGAGCTCCGCAGCTCTCCCTCAGAGTTGCGCGGCAAGCAACTCTGCTATTTGAATGGTGTTGAGAGCGGCCCCTTTTCGGAGGTTGTCCCCCGAAACGAAGAGAGCCAGACCACGGCCATCGGTCACCCCGGGGTCCTGACGGATCCGGCCGACCAGTGAATCGTCGGCACCCGCCGCGGCCAGCGGAGTTGGCACATCGACCACGGTGACTCCCGGCGCCGAAACAAGGATCTCCCGGGCACGCTGCGGGGAAATGGGCCGGGCGAATTCGGCGTTGATCGACAGCGAATGCCCGGTGAAGACCGGCACCCGCACGCAGGTTCCACTGACGGCCAGGTCCGGGATACCGAGGATCTTGCAGC
Organism: uncultured Actinomycetes bacterium; assembly: GCA_903911165.1. Lineage (GTDB taxonomy): Bacteria > Actinomycetota > Actinomycetes > Mycobacteriales > Mycobacteriaceae > Mycobacterium. Next base: position 5,046 of record CAIWCQ010000113.1, read on the forward strand.
TCTCGTAGCGCAACTTCTGGTCCTCGTCGGTCTCCCCGGATCCGTCGTCGACCAGAGAGCCGGCCAGGGGAACCACATTGAAGGCGATCGGCGCGACGTACTTCTTCGGTGCCGGGAAATCCAGAGCGCCACCGTCGTGCACGAGTTGCTCGACGCCGTCGATCACCGCGCGGGCTTGAGTCGCCAATTCCTCGACACCGGCCAGACCACTGCCGGAGACCGCCTGATAGGTCGAGACAACCAGGCGCACCAGTTGTGCTTCGTCGTGCAGAGGTTTGAGCACCGGCATCGCCGCCATGGTGGTGCAGTTCGGGTTGGCGATGATGCCCTTGGCCAGCTTCACGCCGCGCACATCGCGATCGAAATTGACCTCGCTGACCACCAAGGGAACATCGGCGTCCTTGCGCCAGGCCGACGAATTATCGATCACCGTGGCACCGGCCGCGGCGAAACGCGGGGCCTGAACACGAGACATGGTCGCCCCGGCGGAGAACAACGCGATGTCCAAACCGCGGGGGTCGGCGGTCTCGGCGTCTTCGACTTCGATCTCCTGCCCGCGATACGTGAGCATGCGTCCCTGTGAGCGCGACGATGCGAAGAACCGCACACTGGAAGCAGGAAAGTCCCGCTCCGCCAAAAGGTTTCGCATCACCTGACCGACCTGACCGGTCGCTCCGACTACGCCGATGCTGACCATGCGTCTAGCCATGCGTCAGCGTCCAGTTCCGCCGTATACGACGGCCGCCTCAGCACCACCGAGACCGAACGCCTCATGCAGCGCTCCGACGGCCTTATCCAATTCGGTGTCCTTGACCAGCACCGAGATCCGGATCTCGGAGGTGGACATCAGATCGATGTTGACCCCCACTTGGGCGAGTGCCTCGCAGAACGTTGCGGTCACACCGGGGTGGCTGCGCATCCCCGCACCGACCAATGAGACCTTGCCGATGTGGTCGTCGTACAGCACGTCGGTGAAGCCGATCTCGGCACGTCGCTCGTTGAGCTTCTCGACGGCGGTCGGCCCGACGTCCCGCGAGCAGGTGAAGGTGATGTCAGTCTTGCCGTCCTCCACCTTGGAGATGTTTTGCAAGACCATGTCGATGTTGACGTCGGCGTCGGCGACCGCACGGAAAACCTTGGCGGCGTAGCCCGGAACGTCGGGCAGTCCGACCACGGTGACCTTGGCCTCGCTTCGGTCGTGGGCAACTCCGGTCAGGATGGCGTCTTCCATGGGAATATCCTCAATTGATCCAGTGACGATCGTGCCGGGCTTGTCCGAGTACGACGACCGGACATGAATCGGAACGTTGTAGCGGCGGGCGTATTCCACGCAGCGCAGCATCAGAACCTTCGCACCGCAGGCCGCCATCTCGAGCATCTCCTCGAAGC
>CAIWCQ010000114.1 GCA_903911165.1 uncultured Actinomycetes bacterium
CACGGTCAACACCATGCCGGAAAAGACCCTCGACGCAGTTGCCGATCATGGCGTGGTCATCGGTGACACCCTCTCCGGAACCGGTCCGCAGTCGCAAGCGGTGTTCGACAATCTTGAGACGATCGGCATCGATCTGAGCGATGTCTTCCGCCATCTCGAGGACGACGGCGTCGACAAGTTCGAGAAGTCCTGGCAGGAATTGCTGGACGCGACCCAGGGCCAGTTGGACGCCGCGACACGATGACGTCCGTAACCACATCGATCGCCGCGACCGGTCCCGCCGGCTGGCGTAACCCGTTGCGGGACAAGCGCGACAAGCGGATGCCTCGGATCGCCGGTCCGTGCAGTGTCGTCATCTTCGGTGTCACCGGCGACCTGGCCCGCAAGAAGCTGATGCCGGCGATCTACGACCTCGCTAATCGCGGTCTGCTCCCGCCGTCGTTCTCGCTGGTGGGATTCGCTCGCCGGGACTGGACTGACCAGGACTTTGGCAAGATCGTCTATGACGCGGTCAAACAACACGCCCGCACGCCGTTCCGCCAGGAGGTGTGGGACCGACTGGCGGAGGGATTCCGCTTCGTACAGGGCAGCTTCGATGATGACGCCTCGTTCGCCGCGCTGGCCGACACCCTGTCGAAACTCGATTCCCAGCGCGGCACCGGAGGCAATCACGCCTTCTATCTGTCCGTCCCGCCGAAGTCCTTCCCGGTGGTCTGCGAGCAACTCAAGAAATCGGGTCTGGCCGACCCGTTGGACGGCCGCTGGAGCCGGGTGGTGATCGAAAAACCGTTCGGCAACGACCTGCACAGTGCGATCGAACTCAACCAGGTGGTCAACAGCGTGTTCCCGGAGGAGTCGGTCTTCCGGATCGACCACTACCTGGGCAAGGAGACGGTGCAGAACATCCTCGCCCTGCGCTTCGCCAATGAGCTTTACGAACCCATCTGGAACAGCCACTACGTCGACAGCGTGCAGATCACCATGGCGGAGGACATCGGCCTGGGCGGCCGGGCCGGCTACTACGACGGCATCGGGGCCGCCCGGGACGTGATCCAGAATCACCTGCTTCAGCTGCTGGCACTGACGGCGATGGAGGAGCCGGTCAACTTCGGGCCCGAAGAGGTCAAAGCCGAGAAGATCAAGGTGCTCGCCGCCACCCGGCTGGCCGAACCGTTGGATCTGACCACCGCGCGGGGGCAGTATGCCGCTGGCTGGCAGGGCGGCGAGAAAGTTGTCGGTCTGCTCGACGAAGAGGGCTTCTCCGCGACGTCCACCACTGAAACATTCGCGGCGATCGCCGTAGAGGTCGACACCCGGCGCTGGGCGGGCGTGCCGTTCTATCTGCGAACCGGAAAACGCCTCGGCCGTCGGGTCACCGAGATCGCGATGATATTCAAGCGCGCGCCACATCTTCCGTTCGACGCCACCATGACCGAGGAACTCGGCCAAAACGCACTGGTATTCCGCGTGCAACCCGACGAGGGCATCACCTTGCGCTTCGGTTCGAAGGTTCCGGGAAGCGCCATGGAGGTGCGCGACGTCAACATGGACTTCTCTTACGGTTCGGCCTTCGCCGAGGACTCACCGGAAGCCTACGAACGCCTGATCCTCGACGTGCTGCTCGGAGAGCCCTCACTGTTTCCGGTCGCCACCGAGGTCGAGTTGTCCTGGAAGATATTGGATCCCGCGCTGGCGTACTGGGCCGCACACGGCACACCTGATCCCTACGAATCCGGCACCTGGGGACCGGATTCTGCAGTGGAGATGCTGGCGCGATCCGGCCGGTCCTGGCGGCGACCGTGACGAATCGGTACCCGACAAGTGCTCGCGCGAGGAGGAGACACCACCTGTGATCGTCGACCTGCCGGACACCACGACCAACGACATCAACAAGCGAATCACCTCGCTACGCGAAGAGGGTGGCGCGATCACCCTCGGCCGGGTGCTGACCCTGGTGGTGGCGCCCGACACCGAGGACCTCGTCGAGGAGTCCGTCGACGCCGCCACCTCGGCCAGTCGGGAGCACCCCTGCCGGATCATCGTGGTTGTACCCACCGATCGGCTGGCCTCCGAACCGCGCCTGGACGGCCAACTCCGGGTCGGTGGTGACGCCGGCGCCGGCGAAGTGGTGGTGCTACGCACCTCCGGTCCACTGGCATCGCACGCCAGCAGCGTGGTGTTACCATTCCTCCTGCCCGACACCCCGGTGGTGGCGTGGTGGCCAGGATCCTGTCCGGAGGTGCCGTCACAGGATCCATTGGGCCGCTTGGCTGTTCGCCGTATCACCGACGCGACCTCAGCACCGGTCCCAGTGGAGGCTTTGCGCAGCCGACTGCGGGGCTACGCCCAGGGGGACACCGACCTGGCCTGGAGCCGGATCACCTATTGGCGGGCGCTGCTCGCCTCGGCACTGGACCAGCCGCCGTATGAGGAGGTCAGCTCCGCACTGGTGTCGGGTCGGAAAGAGGAGCCCGCCCTCGACATGCTGGCCGGCTGGCTGGCGAGCCGCATCGGGGGAACCGTCAGACGCGAGATCGGAGATCTCAAAGTGGAGCTGATCCGCCCCAGTGAGACCATCACATTGAGCCGCCCACAGGACGGGTCCACCGCCACCCTGACCCGCACCGGCCGTCCCGCGGCGCAGCTGCCGCTGCCGCGTCGCGAGACCCGCGAATGCCTGGCCGAGGACCTGCGCCGACTCGACGCCGATGAGGTATATCACGGGGCGCTGGCCGGCATCGACAAGGTCCAGTACCCGTCGGGCTGGTCCGCCTGACGTGGGTGTGCACGTCGAAACCTATCCCGATGCCGACGCTCTGGTGGCCGCCACCGGTGACCGATTGGCGGCGGCGATCACCGCGGCGATCGTCGAACGTGGTCGAGCGCTGATCGTCCTGACCGGCGGCGGCACCGGTATCGGACTTCTCACCCAACTCCGCGCACGCGATGTCGACTGGGCGCGAGTCCACCTGTTCTGGGGCGATGACCGCTACGTGCCCCGAGACGACGACGAGCGCAACGAGAAGCAGGCCCGCGAGGCCCTGCTCGACCACATCGACATCCCGGCTGGCAACATCCACCCGATGCCGGCCGACGACGGCGAATACGGCGCCGATCTCGACGCCGCCGCAGCGGCCTACTCCAACACCCTGGCCGCGATCGCCGACGCCGGGGAGTCGACGCCGATGTTCGACGTGCACCTACTCGGCATGGGCGGCGAAGGCCACGTCAACTCGCTGTTTCCGGACACTCCGGCGGTACGGGAGACCCACCGGATGGTTGTCGGCGTGCCGAATTCGCCCAAACCGCCGCCCCGCCGGATCACGCTGACACTGCCCGCCGTGCGCCGGTCACGGGATGTATGGCTGGTGGTGTCGGGTGCGGCCAAGGCCGACGCAGTCACCGGTGCGATGGCCGGAGCCGACCCCGTGGACCTGCCCGCCGCCGGAGCGATCGGCCTGGAGAACACCCTGTGGCTGCTCGACGCGGCCGCGGCGCGCGGACTGAACAGCCCGAATCTCTGAAATACCCGAATCTCTGAAATAGTCGTGTCAGCGTCAGCGCGGTAAACTCAGAAGTCGCACCGGGTGCTCACCGCAGCGCAGAGTTTTCGCTCAACGCCATCGGCCCATCACCTGCCGACGAAGCCTTCGAGACGAATCGAGAAGAATCTGTGAGCGACCTGCAGCAGTCCTACAAGGATGTCCAAGCCCACTACGACCTGTCCGATGACTTTTTCAGCCTGTTCCTCGATCCGACGCTGACCTACACCTGCGCCTACTTTGCCGATGACAGCTACACCCTCGAGCAGGCCCAGATGGCGAAGATCGACCTCGTGCTGGGCAAGTTGGACCTCAAACCCGGCATGACGGTCCTCGATATCGGCTGCGGCTGGGGATCCGCGCTGGCACGGGCGGCGGAGAAGTACGACGTCAATGTGATCGGGCTGACCATCAGCAAGAACCAGTACGAGCACGTCAAAGAACTCTTCGCGGGCCTGCCTGGTGATCGCACCAAGGAGGTTCGGTTCCAGGCCTGGCAGGAGTTCGAGGGCAAAGTCGATCGCGTTTTCATGATCGGCTCGTTCGAGCACTTCGGGTTCGAGACCTACCCCGAGTTCTTCCGGAAGATGTACGCCGCACTGCCCGACGACGGACGCATCCTGCTGCATACGATCGTCGCGCATGATGTTGATTTTTACCGCGATAACGGAATCGCCCTGACCATCACCGATCTCAAGTTCATTCTGTTCATGGCCAAGACGATTTTCCCGGGCTGCCGACTGCCCTCACCGGAGATCATCAAGGCGCGGACCGCCGAGGCTGGATTCAATATCGAGCGCATCCAGGAACTCGGCCAGCACTACGCCCGCACGCTGGATATCTGGCACGCCAACCTGGTTGCCAACCGTGAAGAGGCCATCCGGGTCTCCGGGCAACTCGCCTACGACGACTACGACAAGTACATGATCGGGTGCGCCGACGGGTTCCGCAAAGGGATCGTCAACCTGATGCAATTCACCATCGTCAAGTAGCCGACGGGCGCATATGAACGGCGAGTTCAGCGTTTCTTGGCGTTGAGGATGTTGTCGACCGGAGTGCTGTCACCCTTGGCGCGCTTGGCGGCACGCTTCTCTTTCAGGGACTTGCCGGGTTTCTTCGACATCGCTTGACGCGGGGACTTGTCAGACACCATTGACACCTTTGGCTTGTGGGGCCTGCCTGGTCCCTTGCCCTGGACTGTACGCCGATACTGAGATCTCGACCGCTGTTGCGCGACGATCTCAACCGCTGTTGCGCGACGATCTCAACCGCTGTTGCGCGACGATGTCAGCCGCTGTTGCGTAACGCGGAGGCCAAACCGCTCATAGTCAACAGGATTCCGCGCTGAACCAGATCGCTGTCATCTCCGGCGCGGTAACGCCGCAGTAACTCCACCTGCAGATGGTTGAGTGGCTCAAGGTAGGGAAACCGGTTGAACACCGAACGTGCCAGGGCCGGGTTGTCGGCAAGCAGGTCGTCATTGCCGGTGATCAGCTTGTGGATGCCGATGGTGCGTGCGTGCTCAGCCTGGATCATCGAGAACACGCGATCCCGTACGTCTGCGTCGCTGACCAGTTCGGCGTACCGGGCCGCCAGCCCCATGTCTGACTTGGCCAGCACCTGCGCCATGTTCGACAGCACCGTCCGGAAGAAGGGCCACCGGCGGTAGAGGTCCCGAAGCACCTGCACCCGCTGCTGGGATTGACTGCCATCTTCGGCGATCCAATCGGCCACCGCAGTGCCGGTGCCGTACCAGCCGGGCAGCATCACCCGCGACTGACTCCAGGCCAGCACCCAGGGAATTGCCCGGAGATCAGAGATAGCCGTCGTCGCTTTTCGCTGAGCGGGCCGGCTGCCGATGTTGAGCGCACCGATCTCGCTCACCGGTGTCGATTGCTTGAAGTACTCAACGAATCCCGCTGTGTGGTGGACCAATTCGGAATAGCAGCGTTGGGCGCGGGCCGCGATCTCATCGAGCACCCGGTAGGCGGATTCCGCGTCGGCGCCAAGACCCTCGACGTCAAGCAGTGTCGACTCCAGGGTCGCCGCGACGAGGCTCTCCAGGTTGCGATGGGCGGTGCGCGGTTCGGCGTACTTCGCGGCGATCACCTCGCCCTGCTCGGTGAGCCGCAGAGAACCATTCACCGCGCCCGGCGGCTGAGCCAGAATTGCGTCGTAACTCGGCCCGCCGCCACGGCCCACTGTTCCGCCGCGACCGTGGAACAGTCGCAACCGGATCGCAGCCGTTCGGGCCAACTGCACAAGGTTCAGTTCAGCCCGGTAGAGCGCCCAGTTCGCGGCGAGGTAACCACCGTCCTTGTTGGAGTCGGAGTAGCCCAGCATCACCTCCTGGACCTGGCCTCGAGCATCCACCATCGCCCGGTAGAGCGGTACTTCCAGCGCGGCCTCCAGGATGGTTGCCCCACGTTGGAGATCGTCGATGGTCTCGAACAGCGGCACGATTGCCATCGGCGCATAGGGGCTCTCGCCCGAAAGATCAAGCAAGCCTGCCTCTTTGAGCAGCAGCGCTGCCTCAAGCAGATCCGACACCGACTGGCACATCGAGATGATGTACGCCGGTACCGCTTCAGCACCCAGGGCGCGCACAGCCCGGGCGGCAGCGGAGACGATATTGAGTTCCTTGCGCGCCACCGCCGACAGGTCTGCACCTTCACCCACCAGCGGGCGCCGGGTGGAAAGCTCCGCGACCAGAACCTCAATCCGCTGCGGCTCAGATAGTGATGGGTAATCCGGATGTACGCCGGCCCACGCCAGAAGTTCGGCCACCACCTGCTCATGGGTCTCGGAGTTCTGCCGCATGTCCAGCCCGCACAGGTGGAATCCGAAAACCTCAACCCCGTCGCGCAGCCGGGCCAGCCGATCGTCGGCCAGCAACCTGCCGCCGTGCGCGCGCAACGAGGCATCGATGACAGCGAGGTCGGCCGCCATCTCCTCGGCACTCAGATAGGGCCGCAGGCCGAGTTCCAGGGTGTGCTCGGGAGCGCGCGAGAGGATATCGGCGGCAGTGGCGGTCAGCCTGCCACGGACCACCCGCACCGCGCGACGGTAGGGCTCGTCGACACGGTCGGCCTCAGCACACCCCGCGGCCAGCGCGGCCAGATCACCGTCGATCGCCACCAACCGGGCCGACATCGACAGCTCCTGCTCCAACAGGGCCAGCTCGCCGAAGTAGTGGCCGAGAGCAGTGGCCGCGGCTCGGCCGGTGGCCATCTCGATGACGTCGGCGGTCACGTTCGGGTTGCCGTCACGATCGCCCCCGATCCAGGATCCGGGCCGCAGGATTGGGTGTGGCAGCAACGCGGCATCGGGCCAACGGCTGCGTAGCGCATCGCGTACCGCAGCATTGACCTTCGGAATCACTTCGAAAAATGACGCCGGGTAGTACCGGAGTCCGGATTCGATTTCATCGGCAATCTTCAAGCGCGATAGACGGATTAGCGCAGTCTGCCAAAGCGTGAGGACATGGCGGCGAAGTTCGGTGTCGATGAGCCGGCCGTCCTCGGTCTCGTCGTATCCGTGCAACCGCAGTCGCATCAGTCTGGTGATGTGATTTTGGGTGTCGAACACGGTTCGGCGGCGGGTCTCGGTCGGATGCGCGGTGATGACCGGCGATACCAGCGCATCGCGCAGCGCCCCGGCCACCGTCTCGGCATCCAGACTCGCGGCGTCGAGCTTCGCGTAGGTCGCCGCGAGGGTGCTGTCGACGGGCGGTTCACCCGCGGCGACGTGCACAGCGCGGCGGCGCTCGCGGTGGATATCCTCGGCAACGTTGGCCAGCAGCGCGAAATGAGTGAAGGCCCGGATCACCGGAATGGCACGGTGAATGTCGATCCCGGAGAATAGCGCCGCCATCTCGGCACGGTCGATCTCGGAGCGCCGGACCCGGAAGGACTCGACCCGGGCCCGTTCGACGAGGTCGAACACCTGATCGCCACTCTGCTCACGCACGGTGTCGCCAAGAATCGCGCCGAGCATCCGGATGTCGGCGCGCATCGGCTCGGTGTCTTCCCGGCCAACCTGGGTGCGACGGACGGCACCGATCGGTTCCAGCGCCGCGTCCGATGCCGGGGACTCCCGGGACTGCGATGCGGTCATTCGACAAGTATCACCGAGCACCGGATACCCGACGCCCCGGGCTGGAAGACAGTAGTGGTGAAAGTCAGCGGTATTTGATCTGCAGCGCCATGCCGACGATCGTGACGAGCCAGATTCCGGTGACAAACAGGGTGAGCCGGTCGAGGTTCTTCTCGACCACCGTGGACCCGGAGAGGCTGGACTGAACACCACCGCCGAACAGGGTCGACAGGCCGCCGCCCTTGGCGCGGTGCAATAACACCAGCAATACGATCAGGAGGCTGGTGATCACCAGGATGATCTCAAGGGCCAAAACCATGCTCTGAGGATACCCGGTCACCCCGGGCTGCTCCGGCAAGGGTGGTGGTGGTCCTCGCGCAGGGCGAAGATTCTGAACTACATCAGGGCAGCGGTCCACCGGCGGCGATGGCGCTCAACGTGGCGAACTGCTCGCCCTCCAGCGAGGCACCGCCCACCAATGCTCCATCGACGTCGGGTTGGGCGACGATCTCCCCGACATTCTTGGCGTTCACCGAGCCGCCATAGAGCACGCGAACACCGGCGGCGATCTGCGGCGAGGCAAGGGCGGCCAACTCGGTCCGGATGGCCGCGCAGACCTCCTGTGCGTCACCGGCGCTGGCCACCCGGCCGGTTCCGATCGCCCAGACCGGCTCGTAGGCGATCACGACGGTCGTCAACTGCTCGTCGGTGAGGCCGGCCAACGATCCGCGAAGTTGATTGATGTTGTGCTCGACGTGGCTTCCGGCCTCTCGAACATCGAGGTGTTCGCCGATACACACGATCGGGGTCAGCCCATGTCGGAACGCCGCGGCGGCCTTCGCCGCGACCAGGCCGTCATCTTCGTGGTGATAGGTACGCCGCTCGGAGTGTCCGACAACGACGAAGGTGCAACCCAGCTTCGCCAGAAATGCGCCGCTGATTTCGCCGGTGTAGGCGCCAGAGTCGTACTGCGAGACGTCCTGCGCGCCGTAGGTCAGCCGCAACTTGTCACCATCGACCAGGGTCTGCACGCTTCGCAGATCGGTGAACGGCGGGATGACGGTGACATCGACCTTGTCGAAGTATTTGTCGGGCAGCGCGAAGGCGATCTTCTGCACCAGGGCGATGGCCTCGAAGTGATTGAGGTTCATCTTCCAGTTGCCGGCGATGAGCGGTTTACGAGACACAGTTCTCCTAGTCGAGTATTTCGATGCCGGGCAGCGCCTTGCCCTCGAGGTACTCCAGCGACGCCCCGCCTCCAGTGGATATGTGCGAGAAACCTTCCTCGGGCAGGCCGAGCAGTCGCACCGCGGCTGCCGAGTCGCCGCCGCCGACGACGCTGAAGGCACCCTTGGCAGTTGCCCCGATGATCGCCTCCGCCACACCCCTGGTTCCGGCCGCGAACGCCGGGAACTCAAAGACCCCCATCGGTCCATTCCAGAAGATTGTCCGGGCATTGGACAGCAGGGTGGTGAATCTTTTCACCGAGCCGGGACCGATATCGAGGCCCATCTTCTGGGCCGGGATCTGCTCGGCGGCAACCGTTTCGGGTGTGGAGTCGGCAGCAAATTCGCTTGCGACGACAAAGTCAGTCGGTAGGTGGATCACATCACCGAA
>CAIWCQ010000115.1 GCA_903911165.1 uncultured Actinomycetes bacterium
CCGCGGGAACCGATTTCGGCGGCGGAGACGAATGGCTGATCCCACGGGTTCTCGGCGACGCCTTTAAGGTACACATCACCGAACCCGGTGACGACGGGGTGTCCATGCATCCGGCCGAGATGCTGTTTCTCGGCACCCTCGCCGGTGCCCGCGCCCTGGACATGGAGAACCGGTTCGGCAACTTCGACGTCGGCAAGGAAGCCGACTTCGTCGTCATCGACCCGTCCGGTACGCCGGCACTCGACGGGCCGCTGCGCAACGCCGTTCGCGCCGCCGATCCGGGTCTTGCCCGCGATCAAACCTTGTTCGCTCTGCTGATGGGGATCCGCGAGGCGTCCATTGCCGAGGTGTACGTCAGGGGCCGACGGGTTAAGGCGAGTGGAGTGACGCCGCCGGCGTTTTGATGCCTCTGCTCAGCCATGTTGATCTCCCTCATGAACGGGAGCGACAAGGATCAGCGGCTCGACGGCTATCGCGTCGGGGAGTCAGTCGCGGGCGCGGCGCCGACCCACTGCTCGCTGTCGGCGATGCCCTCTAAGGTTGGCGCTGAGTAAGGATTGGAAGGCGGCAGCCGATGCGTGGATAGCGCCGCGGGTCCGCTTGCGGGCCGCGGCATTTGACGGTGCTTTACGGTCGGTCGGCGCGTGAATAGCCTGACCACCGTCGCAGGTCAGGCGGTGATCGCGGGTCAGGTGTTTTGGCGATGATGGTTTGCATTTTTATGGGGGTAGCCGGCGCGGCGTTCTCGGTGGGTTTGTCGCTTACTGGGCCGCAGTCGGTCGGCGTCGCGGCTGCCGATAGTCCCCGAGTCACTTCGGCCTCACTCTGGCCCTTGCCAGGCGCCGACTTACGACGAGATGATCTGCGGAGTAGGCCATTGCATGTCTCGGCATACGGGACGGGGTCGACTATGGCGCCGGTGGCATCTCACGTGGCCGGCGTCCAGCTCCGATATTCCGCGGGGGCGCGAGACTTACGGGCGGCACTACTCTGGACGCGGGTTGGGGGAGACTCCCCGACTCGGGGCCGGTTCCCGGCCAGCAAACTCGTTCTGAGGCCGAAAGTGCAGTCATCGTTTATTCATCGAATATGTCCACGAAACGACCGGAACCAGACGGGTTCACCAGGTTCTCATTGCAACTCGATTCTATTGAGCCACAGAACTATTCGGACTACTAGGGCATCGACCGGAACTCGGGTTCGCTAATCCGTTGGTCGCGGGTTCGAGCCCCGCCCGCCCCACGTCAGAGGGTATTTTTTGGGATAATGCTTGACGTTCTTCGAGCAGGATCTTCACGCCACCGGAACGGATCTACCCCGGCGTCCTCTGTCAGACGGCGGACCTCACTGGAGAGACTGTCGATCCGCTTCTCCATGTCATTGCGGAGAGCTTCTATCTGCGCTGCCGTGGCAGCTTGATTCGCGGTGTCTTCACGCGCGACTTGGTGAATGATCCACGACGCGAGGGTGGCAGTGATCATACCGACGAGGCTGATGCCGCCGAGCATCAAAAATACGGCGATGATCTTGCCTCTGGGCGTGGTGGGGGACAGGTCTCCGTACCCGACGGTGGTGACCGTGGTGATCGACCACCACACCGCATCGCCGAAGCTGTTGATGGTTGAACCGGGCACTCCGCGTTCCTCGTCAAGAATCGCCAGCGAGGCAACGTAGATCAGCAAGACGGCGCTGAACGCGGCATAGATGACTACCCGGCCGCGAATGGCTCCGCCGACGGCTTTCTGTAGCGCTCCGAACAGAACCAAAAGCCTGAGCAGCCTAAGCGGCCGCAGGAACGGCAAAGAGACAACGGCGAGATCGATGAGGTGCCTGCGGAACCACCGCCAACGGTCAATGGCGAGGATCAGGCGGGCGAGATAATCAATGGCGAAGACGGCCCAGGTAATTAGCAGGACGGCTTCTAATGCGTTGTCGGCGCGCCCCTGCGGGTTCGCTAGCACCTGGACTGAGTACACGGCGAGGAAGATGGTCGCGACTGCGGCTAGTGGCCATTCCGCGCGTGCCTCCCACTGTTGGAGTCTGGGTGGCGTCTCGATCGTCGCCGCGTCCGCAAACTTCGGCGAAACCTCGGTCATCGCTCCACCATATCGACCAGTCCTTCGCAGCAGGGCACCGGCGACTACCGTGCATGCATGGTTGCCGTCGTCGTGGGCGCAGGGCTGAGCGGGCTCGCCGCCGCTCGCCACCTCGACCGACACGGTGTGGAGGTCACAGTTCTCGAAGCCTCGGACGCCGTGGGCGGGCGGGTGCGCACCGATGTCATCGACGGTTACCGCCTCGATCGCGGCTTCCAGCTCTACAACCCCGCCTACCCCGAGGGTGCGCGGGTCCTCGACCACGAGGCACTCGACCTGAGGCCCTTCATAGCGGGCGCGCGCATCGTTGTCGACCGGGGCGGACGCCGGGTGATGCGGGTCGCCGATCCACGTCGCGCGCCCTCGTGGGCCATCCCGTCTCTCATGGCGCGTATCGGCTCACCGGTCTCGACGGCCCGTTTCGGTGCCTATGCCCTGTCTCGGGCCGTCAGGTCGGCGTCATCCCTGCACAGCGATCCTGATGTCACCAGTGCCGAGGCGCTACGCCGGGCGGGCGTCGATGACACCCTGATGGAGCGGGTGCTGCGCCCGTTCCTCTCCGGGGTTTTCCTGGATTCCGAACTCGCGACGTCACGGCGCTTCCTCGACATGGTGCTGAAATCCTTCGTCCGGGGCACCCCGGGCGTCCCGGCGTTGGGTATGCAACGTATCCCGGAGCAACTCGCCACTGGCCTCGACGTTCGCCTCGGCCACCGGGTCGCATCGGCCTCGGCTCAGGGTGTTTCGGGTTGGACGGTCGACGTCGTCGACGGCGACGCGCACCGCGCTGAGGCCGTCATCGTCGCAACCGATCCGGCGACCGCCGCCGGCCTCATCGCGGATATCTCCGCGCCCGCAGCACGTTCAGTCACAACCTGGTACTACCGGCCCACCTGCGCACCCGAGGATCTCGCCGATGGGCAGGCTGTGCTCATTCTCGATGGCGATCGCCGCGGACCGCTCGTCAACACCGTGGTACTCACCCATGCGGCACCCGACTACGCACCGGCCGGCGCCGCGCTGATTTCAGCGTCTGCACTCGGCGTGCGGGACGCGGCTACCGATGAGCAAGCCGTGCGCGAGCACCTTGCGTGGTTGTACGGCATGCCTACGAAGGACTGGGAGCTCATCGCGAGTTATCCGATTCCCTATGCGCTACCGGCCATGCCGGTGCCCTTCGAACTGCAGCGACCGGTGCGCACTGCGCAGGGTCTTTACGTCGCCGGCGATCACCGCGATACGTCGTCCATCCAGGGAGCTTTAGTGAGTGGACGCCGAGCAGCGCACGCACTACTCACTGACCTTGGGCTCGTGACCGCGACCGATGCGGGCAGGCCGATCCGCGAGGATTAGCGGGCAGTCCGCTTCAGCAGGTATTGCAGCCATCGGATATCGAGCAACATGAAGCCCACGGTAGGGGCGGAAGTTAAGGCCGAGGGCCGCTGGGGCTAAAGCGTCGCTAAGAAGTTTTGCCAGAAGGCTGTTATTTTTGGGCGCTACAAATAATTGATTAACCTGTGTAACGAAGACAGTTCGCAACGCGAAGTACTTCATGGCGAGACTCCCAAGCGGGGGAGAACGCCGCGTTTAGCCAGCAACCACAGCAGCCATCAACGACAGAGACGAGATCCTTATGAAGAGTCGGCCCTTTTACGGCGGCATCGCCGCGTTCGCATTCGCGGTGGCAGCCATTCCGCTTACCGCACTGGTATCACCTGCGGTGAGCAACGCTGACTGGTGCGATCCCGCGACCCTGTACTGGGACGCAGTGACGAATTCGTGCATGCCGATCCTCGGCCCGGTTGGGCCCGTCGGCGTCGGGCCCGATCCGATCCTCGGACCGGTCGGACCTGTCGGTGTCGGCGGCGTCGGCCCGGTGGTGGGCCCGGTCGGCCCCGTTGGTGTCGGCGGCGTCGGCCCGGTGGTGGGCCCGGTCGGACCTGTCGGTATCGGTCCCCGCTAACAGACGGCCCGTGCGGGTCGACGGACTACGTGGTCTCCGTCGATCCGCACGTGCACGTTCCGCAGGCGCAGGTCGGCCCGCACGTGCAGTTCGGATTGCCGCAGCCGGTTTCAGAATCGATTTCCATGCGGCTATCTTATACCCCCCGGAGGTATCTGAGCAAGGTCGATCGGTAGCCGGTCGTCTGCGTCGGGTGAGAAGCTGAAGCCATGGCAGTGCCGAGTGCGTTTCGTTGGCCCGACGCTCGCGAAACGGGATCGCACGCCCGCGTCCGGGCGCGTGTCAAGCGGATGACCGGCTTCGACCTGTTTCCCGCCGAGTCCGTGGCGGCAGAGTACGCGCGCATGCTCGACGCCGGCGATCCGATCGCCGAGCGCTTTGTCGACGAGACGTTTCTGGGGCCTCTAGGCCCGCAGCGATCCAGGGAGATGCTCGACGCGGCACTGGCCGGCTCCGTTGACGACGTGGCGGATGCGCCGGAGTCGATGAAGGCACTGTTCGCCGAGTTCGAAAAGGTTCCGCACTGGGTGGATCAGGAACTCGTGGAGCAGGGTGCCGCCGTCTGGCGGCGCTGGGGCTACACCCTGGGATCCATCGGCAACGCCGGCACGTTAGACGCCTACACCGAAGCGTCCCTGGCGGTGCCGCTGTCGCTGTCCGGTGGGTACGCCGGGGACTCCGCGCTGAACCGCTATCTGGAGACCAGCCGATGGTGGATCGAAGTGTGCCGCCCCGGTGCCGCCCTGACGCCCGGTTCGCTGGGCCGTCGCATCTCGATGCAGGTGCGGGTCATGCACGTCAGTGTCCGTCGCCGGGTGGCTGAGCACCCGGAGTGGGACTCCCGGCGTTGGGGTCTGCCGATCAGCCAGGCCGAGATGATGCTGACCCTGCTCGGCGGGAGTGTCGGTCCGGGACTGGGCCTGTACGCGTTGGGCTACATCACCTCACCGGCGGAGATCAGGGCGGCGCTGCATTTCAACCGCTACCTCGGCCACCTGGTGGGCATGCGATCCGACATTTTCCCCGAGACGATCGCCGAGGGCGTCCGGATGCTGTTTTTGTTCGACGCCACCCGCTCGTACGACTCCGGGGCCATCGGCGCGGAATTGGTTGAGTCGTTCGTGCCCGCGTTTGCGCCGCTCCCGCAGTACCGGGGCGTGCAGCGGCTCCGGGCGTTGCTGCACCTGCACATTCAAGCCGCCTACGCCCGGTTGTTCATGCTGCCGGCAAATCGCCGGCGCTACCGACTGCCCTCGCCGTGGCTTGGCATGGCGGTGCTGTTGGGTCGCGTCCCGATCATCTGGTCGCTGGAGATCGCGCGTCGCATCAGCCCCGCGGCGGATAGGGCATGGCAACGCGCTTCGGTGCGCGCCTGGGAACGCTGGCTGGTGTGGTCCGCACAACGCAAACCCGCGCAGTACCGAGCAGCAGAACCGTTGCGCCGCTAGCGATACCCCGACTGATCAGAAAAATCCCTGCGCTGTGTTGCTGTAGGACACCAGCAGGTTCTTGGTCTGCTGGTAGTGGTCGAGCATCATCTTGTGGTTCTCCCGGCCGATGCCCGATTGCTTGTAGCCGCCGAAGGCCGCGTGGGCGGGATACATGTGATAGCAGTTGGTCCACACCCGGCCGGCCTTGATATCGCGGCCGGCGCGGTAGGCGACGTTGCCGTTGCGGCTCCACACGCCCGCGCCCAGGCCGTAGAGGGTGTCGTTGGCGATGCGGATGGCGTCGTCGTAGTCGGTGAATGAGGTCACCGACACCACCGGACCGAAGATCTCCTCCTGGAAGATCCGCATCGAGTTGTCGCCGGCGAATATGGTCGGCTGCACGTAGTAGCCGCCGGAGAGGTTTCCGCCAAGATCGGTGCGTTCCCCGCCGGTCACGATGCGGGCACCTTCACTCTTGCCGATTTCGATGTAGGACAGAATTTTCTCCAACTGGTCGTTTGAGGCCTGCGCGCCGACCATCGTCTCGGTGTCCAGTGGATCGCCCTGGCGGACGGCCTTAGTGCGGATCGCTGCCATCGCCAGAAACTCGTCGTAGATGTCGGACTGGATCAGCGAACGCGACGGACACGTGCACACCTCGCCCTGGTTGAGGGCGAACATCGTGAACCCCTCCAGTGCCTTGTCCTGGAAGTCGTCGGCCTCTACTCCCGGGCCGACCAGCACATCGGAGAAGAAGATGTTGGGGCTCTTGCCGCCCAATTCGAGGGTGACCGGGATCAGGTTCTGGCTGGCGTACTGCATGATCAGCCGGCCGGTGGTGGTCTCGCCGGTGAATGCAATCTTGGCGATGCGGTTACTCGAGGCCAACGGCTTACCAGCCTCGACCCCGAATCCGTTGACCACGTTCACGATTCCGGGCGGTAGCAGATCGGCGATCAGCGACATCAGATAGAGGATCGAGGCCGGTGTCTGCTCGGCCGGCTTGAGCACCACCGCGTTGCCCGCCGCCAGTGCGGGCGCCAGCTTCCACACGGCCATCAGGATGGGGAAGTTCCACGGGATAATCTGACCGACCACGCCCAGCGGTTCGTGGAAGTGGTAGGCCACGGTGTCGGCGTCGATCTCGCTCAGCGAGCCTTCCTGGGCGCGGATCGCGGCGGCGAAATAGCGGAAGTGGTCCACCGCCAACGGGATGTCGGCGTTGAGCGTCTCGCGCACCGGCTTGCCGTTGTCCCAGCTCTCGGCGACGGCGATCATCTCGAGGTTGGCCTCGATGCGGTCCGCGATCCCGTTGACGATCGCCGCACGCTGGGCCGCGGGCGTGCGGCCCCAGGCGTCCGCCGCGGCATGGGCCGCGTCGAGCGCCAGGTTGATGTCCTCCTCGGTCGAGCGCGCCACCTGGCAGAACACCTTGCCGTTCACCGGCGAGGGGTTGTCGAAGTACTGGCCACGGACCGGCGCAACCCACTTGCCGCCGATGAAGTTGTCGTAGCGCGACTTGAACGTGACCTTGGCGCCAGCCGTGCCC
>CAIWCQ010000116.1 GCA_903911165.1 uncultured Actinomycetes bacterium
TGTCGCCTCCACCACCGAACTCGTCGTTCAGATGGGATCGCGGATGCAGCGGCCGATCTGGCGCAAGGCGCTGCTGGAGAACGGTCTGGCCGAGGACGAGGCGGATGAGATCTGTCGCGATATCGCCGATCACTACCCGGTGTGGCAGGAGAGCACCTTCCCCGGCCTGCTCGGCAATGTCGTGGCCGGACGTGTCGCCAACCGCCTCAACCTCGGCGGCAGCAACTTCGTCGTCGACGCCGCGTGTGCCAGTTCGCTGTCGGCACTGCAGTCCGCACTGCACCGGTTGTATCTGAACGAATCCGATCTGGTGCTGACCGGCGGCGTGGACGCACTCAACGACGTGATGATGTACATGTGCTTTTCCAAGACGCCGGCGTTCTCGGCGACGGGTGACTGCCGGCCGTTCTCCGACGCCGCCGACGGCACCATCATCGGCGAGGGCGTGGGCATGCTGGCGCTCAAGCGCCTCAGCGACGCCGAGCGTGACGGTGATCCGATCCACGCGGTGATCCGCGGCATCGGCTCCTCCTCCGACGGCCGCGCCTCCAGCGTCTACGCACCGCGCTCCGAAGGTCAGGCCAAGGCACTGCGCCGCGCCTACGAACGAGCCGGCTACGCACCATCGACCGTCGAACTGCTCGAGGCGCACGGCACCGCGACCAAGGCCGGCGACGTAGCGGAGTTCGCCGGACTCAAGCTGGTGTTCAACGACGACTCGACCCGCTGCGCACTGGGTTCGGTGAAGTCCCAGATCGGCCACACCAAGGCGGCCGCTGGCGCTGCAGGTCTCATCAAAGCCGTTCTGGCCCTGCAGCATTCAACGCTGCCCGGCACTTTGAAGGTGGACCGGCCGAACCCGGCGATGGAGATGGCTGACACCCCCTTCTACGTCAACGCCCAGACCCGCCCGTGGGTGCGCCCCGGCGATCAGCCGCGCCGCGCCGCGGTCAGCTCATTCGGTTTCGGCGGCAGCAACTTCCACGTGACGCTGGAGGAGTACCGCGGGAAGCAGCGCGCCAAGCGCCTGCGCGCCCTGCCGACCGAACTCGTGGCGCTCAGCGCGGCCTCCGCCGCCGACCTGGAGAAGCGGGCCGCCGAGATCCTTGCCGCGGCACGCTCCGGCGAAAGCCTGTCTCGCATCGCCTTCGAATCCGCGCGCGACTTCGACGCATCGCAGCCCGCCCGCGCGGGTCTGGTCGCAGCGGACACCGCCGCGCTGGAGACACTCGCCGAACGGTTGCGCGGCGCGCTCGCCGACGGCACCGCGGAGGGCCTCACCGATCCCAATATCGCCATCGGCATCGGCCCGGCCCGCGACGGCAAGACGGCCTTCCTCTTCCCCGGCCAGGGCAGCCAGTACGTCGGGATGGGTGCCGACCTCGCACTCGCCTTCCCCGGCGCACTCGCGGTGTGGGACGCCATCGACGGTGATCTCGCCGACCTGCACCGGGTGGTGTTCCCAGAACCGGCGTTCGACCCCGCTTCGGAAGATGCGCAGCGGACCACGCTCACCGCGATGCACAACGCCCAACCGGCCATCGCCGCCACCAGCCTCGCCCAACTGGCGCTGCTGGAGGTTCTGGGCGTGCGGGCCGATGCCGCCGCGGGCCACAGCTTCGGCGAGGTCAGCGCGCTGGCAGCCGCGGGCGTCCTGCCGACTCACCGACTCGTCGACACCGCACGCATGCGCGGCATGCTGATGGCCGAAGCCGGCCAGGGTCAGGATGGCGCGATGCTGGCGGTCACCGCCAGTGCCGAGGACGTTCGGGGAATGCTCGACACCGAACCGCAGCGGGCCGCCGCGTTGGTGATCGCTAACGACAACGCACCTCGCCAGGTGGTGCTGGCCGGACATGAGGCCGACATCGCGTGGGCCGCGACCGCCGCGAAGTCGGCGGGGTGGACGGCGGTGCGACTGCCGGTCGCCTCGGCGTTCCACTCGTCGATCGTGGCCGCGAGTTCGGCGCCGCTGACTGAGTACCTGACGAAGATCGAATTCGGGCAGCCGCGCTTCCCGGTGTATGCGAACGTGACCACCCAACCGTACGGCGACGATATCGCGGCTCAACTCGGCGATCAGGTGCGTCAGCCGGTGCGGTTCCGCGAGATGATCGAGGCGATGGCCCGCGACGGGGTCACCCGGTTCATCGAGGTCGGGCCAAGCCGGGTTCTGACCAAACTCGTTGGCCAGATTCTCGAGACGACACCGCATTCCGCTGTGGCCCTTGATGATCCGAAGGCCGAGGCGACGCGCGGCTGGCATCGCGGGCTCGCGGCCCTGGCTGCCGACGGCGTCGCGCTGGATCTCGTTGCGCTCTACGACCACTTCGAGGAACCGGAACAGCACGTCCCGGCGCCCGCGCATGCCGTGCTGGTGGGCGGGGCCAATGTCGGCAAGCCCTATCCGCGGGCGAACGGGAACAACACCATCACGCCCAAACGAGTCAGGGTTCCTGCAACTAGTGCGCCCATCGCACCGCCCAGTACAAACAGTGCACCGACGCCCGCCGTCCCACGGCCAGAGGAGCCCACCGTGAATCTCCCGCGCAACGGCGCGCAGTCGCATGCCGCCGACATGCCGTCCCCAGTCACGCCGGCTGCCATAGCGCCGCAGGCCGAGCACTGGGCTCCTGTCGAAGCAGCGCCGCTGTCCGCTGACGCGTGGAGCGTTATCGACCGCATCCAACAGGAGACGGCGAAACAGCACGAGCGCTATCTGGACGTGGTGACGCATAGCCATCAGGCATTCCTGGAGACGGCAGCACAGATGATGGCCGAGATCGTCGGCGATCACTCGGCCGCCCCGCAGGCCCTCCGGCCGGTGGTCCAGGCTCAGCTGGCGGCACCCGCGGCGCCGCGTGCGCTGCCGCAACCGGTCGCCGCGCCGGTCGCCGCACCTCCGCCAGTTGTCGTACCGCAGGCCGCCCCCGCGCCGGCACCTGCCGCCGCACCGGCATCGGCACCAGCGCCCGCCACCGCACCGGCCGTGCCGTCGATCTCGGCCGCCGACGTGGTCCTGGCGATCGTGTCGGAGAAAACCGGCTACCCCGCCGACATGCTCGGCCTGAGCATGGAAATGGAATCCGAACTCGGCATCGACTCCATCAAACAAGTAGAAATCCTCGCCGCACTCCAAACCCACTTCCCCGGCGCACCCGAAGTCCCCGCCTCCGAACTCGCCCGCCTACGCACCCTGCAGGACGTCGTCGACTCCATCGCGGGACTCGGATCCGATGACAGCCCCGGCGATGCTGCGGGAGTTGACCATTCGGCTGCATCAGGTTCCGGCGCATCCGGTTCGGGCAACTCAGGCTCGGCCGCATCCGGTTCGGCCGCACCCGGTTCACCGTCGGCCGGCCTGGTCTCCACCGAGGCGACATTTAGCGAAGTTCCGCCGAGCGGTCTGACGATGGCGGGCCTTCGCGACGGCGAGGTCCTCATCACCCGCGAGGACCCGGCCTTCGCTGACGATCTCGAACGCGTGATGACCTCGCACGGAATCAAGGCCCGCGCCGTCGACGATGTCCCGGCCGAAGCCTCCGCCGTGATCTCGCTGGCCGCATTGGCGCCGGTCCGCACGCCGCAGGACTGCGTCGACATGCATGTGCGGGCTTTCCACGCGGCGCGCAGTGTGGCCAAGAGCAGTTCGCGGTCGCGACTGCTGGTCGCCGTGCAGTCGACGGGTGCACGCTTCGCCGGTGCGGACGTCCCGGTGGGTGTGGCCAGCCTGGTCAAGACCGCCGCATGGGAGTGGCCCAACGCCTCGGTGCGGGCCATCGACCTCGAAACCTTGGACGCGACCCGACTGACGCAGGAGTTGCTCGCCGGCGGCAGCGGTATCGAGGTCGCGTTGCGCGACGATGGCACCCGTCTGGTTCTCGCCGACACTGCAGTATCTGGCACAGCGTCCGACACGATCAGCGTTACCCCGGGTGGTGTCGTCGTCGTCACCGGCGGTGCCCGCGGTGTGACGGCAGGCTCGGCCCTGGCGCTCGCGGCCCGGCACGGACTGCGGCTGGCGCTGCTGGGCCGGACCCCACTCAGCGCTGCAACACCGGATGAACCGTCCGGCACCACGACCGCCGAGATCGCCACCGCGCTGGTGGCATCGGCCAAGGCCCGCGGTGAGTCGATCACCTTGCCGCAGGCTCGGGCGGCGGCGGACAGCCTGCTCGCTCAGCGTGAGGTGCGTGCCACCCTCGCGAAGGCCGAACAGCAGGGCACCGCCGCGCGATACTTCCCCGCCGATATCAACAACGGCGCCGAACTACGCGCAGTGCTTGACGAGGTGCGTCAGACCTTCGGGCCGATAGTCGGTGTCGTGCACGGTGCCGGCGTACTCGCGGACAAACGTCTCGAAGATCTCGACGACGAGCAGTTCGTCAAGGTGTTCAGCACGAAAGTCGTTGGCGCCGAGGCGCTGCTGGACGCGACAGCCTCCGACGATCTGCGGTTCATCTCACTGTTCTCCTCCATCGCGGCGCGGGCCGGCAATCCCGGACAGGCCGCGTACGCCGCCGCCAACGCTGTGCTGGAGTCCATCGCGGCGCGCGAGTCCGCCCGTCGCGGGGCCGACTGCGGGGTGCGCGCGTTCGGTTGGGGCCCGTGGGACGGCGGCATGGTCGATGCGACGCTCAAGAGTCGGTTCGCTGAGGCCGGTGTGGGTGTCATCGGGTTGGACGAGGGTGCGCGGTTCTTCGCCGAGCACGCGCTGGCCCGTTCCGGCGCCTCAGCGATCGTCGTCGCCGCACCTGCCGAACACCGCATGCGGGCGGCCCGCCTGGAATGGGACGTCTCTACCGAGACTCTGCCGGTACTCGCCGATCATCAGGTCCGCGGCCGGGTCGTGGTGCCGGTGGTCATCGTGCTCGACGCGATGCTGCGAGCGGTGCGCCCACTGGTGCCGACCGCTGCCACCGTGGTCCGCGATTTCCAGGTGCTCTCCGGCGTGGTGTTCGACGAGACCGAAATTCAATCCCTGACCATCGATCTCGAACCGGCGGGCTCGTCCTACATCGTCAGCGTCGAGGACTTTCAGGGCCGCAAGCGCTACCGCGCCGTCATCGACGTCAACGCCGCCGACACCTCTGCCGCGGGTGGCCTGGTTCCGCAGATCTCGGGGTCGGCCTGGCCGATCAGCGTCGACGACGCCTACACCGGTCCGCTGTTCCACGGCCGGAGTTTCGCCGCCATCGAAGCGCTCGACGTCCTCGGCTCCGCCGGGTGCACCGCGCGCCTGCGGGGTCTGCGCGAACTCGGCTGGCCCGACGACGCCTGGGCCATCGATCCGGTCATCGTCGACGGCGGGCTGCAGTTGGCCATCCTGTGGGCCAATGCGAACGGCCTACCGCTGGTGCTGCCGCAGCGGATCGGACGCGTAGTGCTGCACCGGCCGTTCGGCGACGACGTCCTGCGCTGCCGCCTCGCCGCGCATCCGGTCAGCGACAAACGCGTCGACTACGACATCGCCTTCGAGACCACCGACGGCACGCTCGTCGCGGAGCTTTCCGGCGTGGAGTTCTATGTCGCGGGTTCGGGTGCGGATTCGCCGGCGTGAGCGGTTTCGAACCTGTCGCGATCGTCGGGCGCAGTTGCGTCCTGCCGGGTGCGGCCACGCCGGAGTCGCTGTTCGAGGCGACAATGGCCGGGCGATGTCTGCTCTCGGCCACGCCGCGCGATCACTGGCGCGGGGTAGATCCGGCGACACTACTGGCCAGCGACAAACCCGGCCTGCGAGTCTCCTCGGCGACCGGCGGCTACATCGAGGACGCACTCGATCTCGGTGATATCGCCTCGCGGATAACCGGTCTCGCGCGTCTCGATCCGCTCGTCGGGTGGCTTGCGCATTGCGTGCGTCAGGCTCTGGGCGCGCCACATGCCGCGCCGCGGACGGGCCTGATCGTCGGCAACCTCTCCTACCCCAGCACCCTGGGCACCGCGTTCGTCGAAAGCATGTGGAACGGCCGCGACGATGTGGACCCGCGCAACCGGTTCTCCTCCGGGCTGCCGGTGCATCTGGTCGCCGAGGCGATGGGTATCACCGGGCCGGCGTTTGCGCTGGACGCGGCGTGCGCGTCATCGCTGTACGCGATCAAGCTCGCCTGCGACGCACTGCAGGACGGCGACGCCGACATGATGCTGGCCGGCGGAGTCAACGGATCCGATGACCTGTTCCTGCATCTGGGGTTCACGGCACTGCAGGCGCTGAGCCCGTCGGGCCGATCGCGCCCGTTCCACGCCGACGCCGACGGACTCGTTCCGTCTGCGGGGGCGGCACTGGTCGCGCTGAAACGCCTCGAGGACGCCGAACGCGCGGGAGATCACATCGTCGGGGTCATCATGGGCGTCGGGCTGTCCAACGACGGCCGGCAGAGCGGATTCCTGGCGCCCGCGGTGGCCGGCCAGACCCGGGCTATGAACGCGGCCCTGGAGCAGGCGGGCCTGGCGCCGTCGGATATCGACTACGTGGACTGCCACGCCACCGGTACCTCACTCGGGGATGCGACCGAACTCGAGAGCATCGTCGCCGCCTACGGCGAGGTGCCGCTGCGACTGGGTGCGCTCAAGGGCAATCTGGGCCACACCATCACCGTCTCCGGCGCGGCGAGCCTGGTCAATGTGCTCTCTGCTATGCAGGCGTCGACGACCCCACCGACGTTGTGCGACAGGCTGACTCCGGCGCTCGCGCAGACGCCCTTCACCGTCTCGACCACCGCCGCACCGTGGGACGGCGCCATCAAACGCGCGGCGGTGAGCAACTTCGGCTTCGGCGGGAACAACGCCCACCTGATCGTGACGAACCACCAGCCCGGGAGCCGGCCCGCGGCGCGACGGACGCCGCCGTCGGGTGACATCGTCATCTGCGGCATGGGTGTGGTCACCGGCGATGCTCGTGACGCGGGGTCGTTCCGTCGCCGCGCTCTCGGTCCGGCAGCGGACCCGCAACCGTTGGACACGGTGGAACTCGATCTCACCGGATTGGGCTTTCCGCCCATGGAACTCAAGGCCAGCCTCAGCCAGCAGACGGCGATGTTGGCCGCGGCGGGCCAGGCACTCGACGATGTCGACACCGACCCGGACCGCACCGGGGTGATCGTCGGCATGGGCTGCGACGCCACCATCGCGCGCCAGCGGTTGCGGGTGCAGCACGCCGACGACGATCAGTGGCTGGCCGCCAACGCCGAGGCCGCCCCGCGACTAACCGCCGACGGCGTCGTCGGAACCATGCCGAACATCCCGGCCAACCGCATCCACGCCCAACGTGACTTCCGCGGGTTCGGCTTCACCGTCTCCAGCGAGGAACTCTCCGGGATCACCGCGCTGCGTATCGCCGCACGGGCCTTGCGTAGCGGCGAACTCGACGCCGCCGTCGTCGGCGCTGTCGACATGTGCTGCGAGGCCGCGCACCAGAGCGCAGCGGACGCCCTCGGTGCGGGCGGCGACGGGCCGCACGGCGACGCGGCGGTAGCGTTCGTCCTCAAGCGCCGCGCGGATGCCGAAGCCGCGGGCGAGGCGATTATCGCCGTCGTCGACGCCGATGCCGCTGCTGGACCGCCGGATCCGAATGTCGCGACGGACCGGTTCGGCCGTACGCATGCCGCGAGTGCCGCGCTTGAAATCGCCTCCCGCGCAATGGCTCTGCAGTCACGGGTCCGGGTGGATCAGGCCGGGGCGCAGCCGGCGCCGGGCGGCACCCGCGGGTCGGTGTGGCTGGACTCGCTCGGCGGACGCGCCGATGGCGTCACCCTGTCGGCGGGCAACGGAGCGCCGACGCCGGTGGCGCTGGGTGCCATTCCCGTCACTGAGCGCTATGCCGGAGCTGACCGCAGTGATCTGCTGGGCCGGATATCGCGGCGCGACCCGGGCGGTACCGGGCCGGTGCGGTGCGCCGTGGTGGCCGACAGCGAGTCCGCACTCGAGGCGCTTCGACGGTCAGTGGTGGATCGGCTGCAGCGCGGCGAGGTGCCCGCGGGCCCCGGCGTCGTGTTCGCCGATCACCCGATCATCGGCGAGTTGGCGTTCACGTTCACTGGAGCGGCGGCGGCCTATGCCGGTGCCGGTCGGGACCTACTGCTGGCGTGGCCTGAAATCGGCGACGCCCTCGCCGATCGGCTCTCCGGCGTCGGCGACCTCGCCGAGGCCATGTACGGCGCCGATGTCACCACGCTGGATCCGCGCACCCAACTCACCGGCTGCGCGGTGGTCTGTCAGTCGCACGCGGAGTTCTCCCGCACTGTTCTCGGCCTCGCACCGGAGGCGGCAATCGGCCTGTCCTCCGGTGAGACCAACTCCATGATGGCGTTCGGGGTGTGGCGTGACCTCGAGCCGATGCTCGACGAGATCGAAGCGTCGGGCATGTATGGCGATCAGCTGACCGGTAAGTGCACGGTCGCGGCCGCGGACTGGGGTCTGGGCGATGACCAGCCGGCACCGTGGGAGTGCTGGCGGATCAATGCGCCGAGAGCGGCAATCGAAGCGGCGCTAGAGCGTGAACCGCGCGCCTACATGACCATCGTTCAGGCGCCTGATGATTGCGTGATCGGCGGTGACGCTGCGGCGTGCCGCCGGGTGATCGCCTCGATCGACGGCGCGCAAGCGATGCCATTGGGTCTGGACATGGTGATCCACTGCAGTGCGATGGCGCCATTCGCTGACACCTGGCGCAGCATCCACACCCGCGAAACCTATGAGGTGCCGGGCGTGCGTTTTTATACCAATGCCGGTAACCGGTCCTACACACCGACGAAAACTGCTGCGGCCGAGGCGATCACCCAGCAGGCGGTCGAGCCGATCGACTTTCCCGCCACCGTGCTGCAGGCGTGGGAGGACGGCGTTCGCATCTTCGTCGAGCACGGCCCACGGGCCATCCTGACCGGTGCGATCCCGAAGATACTCGGTGATCGAGAGCACCTGGCGGTGGCGCTGGACTCCCAAGAACGACGGGGACTTCGCGCGCTAGCCGAGAGCGTGTCCAAGCTGTGGGTGCACGGGGTGGCGGTGGCCGTCGATGCGTTCGACGCACGCCTGCTCCTGCTGCGCGATCTCGCCATCCCGGCGGTGCGGGAGAACACCCGCACGGTGACACTGCCCGCCCACTGGCCAGCCGTCACCACAAAACCCGTCACGACAGAACCCGTCATCGCAACATCCGCCGTCGCAGCATCTGTGGCCTCGACAGCCACGGCGTCCGGGAATGGGAGCACGCCAATGCCAGATTCACAGCACCAACTGATGCCACCGGCGCCGCACTACCCTGCAGCGCTGGTGCTTCCCCGGACCGCGGTCAGTAACGGGGCCCGCACCGAGGTCGTCATCTCCCACCGGGTGGCCGAACCCGCCGCGGTCAACGGCAAGATGGCCGCCGCGATGAACCTCGTGAGCGCGGTCAGCGAGGCCCACTCACTGTTCGTCGAACGTCAGGCTCAGGCGCACGCGTCGTTTCTGACGATGCGCGGCGAGTTGGTCAGGATGGCCGCGAGCCGGCCGTCCACGCTGCCGCCGCCGGTCGCCCCCGCCGCGTTGCCGCCAGCACCGCCGCCGTCACTACAACCGCCGACACCGCCAGCACCGCCGCAGGTTTCACAACCACCGGCACCGCCACCACCGCCGCCGCCCAATCGGCCGGTGGATGCTCCGATCGCTCCGCTGACCCCGGCCGCGGCGACCCCGCAACCGCCGCTGTGGTCGCGCGCCCAACTCGAGGTCCTCGCCGGCGGGTCCATCGCGGAGGTGTTCGGACCACAGTTCGCCGAACTCGATCAGTACGAGCGACTGGTGCGCATGCCGCAACCGCCGCTGCTGTTCGCCGATCGGGTGATGAGTATCGAGGGCGAGCCCGGTTCGATGGGCACCGGCCGGATCGTCACCGAGACCGACGTCACCGCCGACCAGTGGTACATGCACGTCGGCCGGATGTCACCGGGCGTGGTCATCGAGTCCGGCCAGGCCGACCTGCTGCTGGCGTCGTGGTTGGGAGCCGACTTCTCCAATCGCGGTGAGCGGGTGTACCGCCTGCTCGGGTGTGACCTGACGTTCATGGGTGAACTGCCGCGCGGCGGCGAGACGCTGCGCTACGACATCCACATCGACGGACACGCGAAGACCGGCGACACCCGGCTGTTCTTCTTCCACTACGACTGCTACATCGGCGACCGGCTGATGATCTCGGTGCGCAACGGCCAGGCCGGGTTCTTCTCCGCGCAGGAACTCAGCCAGTCCGACGGTGTCCTGTGGGACGCTGCCGATGATGTTCCGCGTGAGGGCGCACGGCGCGACGCACCGCCACGGGTGACACAGAAGCGATCCCTGAACCGCGCCGAACTCGACGCGTTCACCGACGGACACGCCTTCGCCTGCTTCGGCAAGGGTTTCGAGAGGGCCGCGGCGCACACCCGCACACCTGCGACCCCGGGCGGGCGGCTGCGACTGATCGACGAGGTGGTGTCCTTCGAACCGAACGGCGGGCCGTGGGGGCTCGGCTATCTGCGCGCCACAACGGCGGTGCCGAAGGACGCCTGGTTCTACGACGGACACTTCAAGAACGACCCCTGCATGCCCGGCACGCTGATGGCCGACGCGGCCACCCAGGCGCTGTCGATCACCATGGCCGCCTACGGGTTCACCATCGAACGCGACGGCTGGCGGTTCGAACCGGTGGGAGACGAGATGGCGCGCTTCGTCTGCCGCGGACAGGTAACGCCAGATGCCGACCACCTCCTGGAATACGAGGTGTTCGTCGAAGAGATCGTCGACGGGCCGACGCCGACGATCTACGCGGCGCTGCTGTGCCGCAGTGACGGGTTCAAGGTGTTCCACTGCCGACGATTCGGGATGCGCCTGGTTCCGGACTGGCCGCTGCCGCCGGGAGCGCCCGGGCCGGTACGAATTCTGGCCGGCACCAACGATGTTCGCGGTGACTACGGCGCGTTACTGGCCTGCGGCCGCGGTATGCCCTCCGATGCGTTCGGTGCCCTGTACGCGCCGTTCGACGGCACCCGCCGTGCCCCACGCCTGCCCGATGAGCCCTACCACTTCATCTCGCGAATCCTGAGCGTGGATAGTGCGCCCGGGGTGCCCACCAAGGGCGGCACCGTCGTCGCCGAGTACGACGTCCCCGCCGACGCCTGGTATTTCGAGGACGGCCGGTGCGGTGCCGTCCCGCTGTCGGTGCTCATCGAAATCCTGCTGCAGCCGTGCGGGTGGCTGTCCTCCTACAACGGGTTCGCCGCTAACCGGCTCGACGATGTGGTGTTCCGCAACCTCGACGGCACCGACGTGGTGCTGGTCCGGCCCGCCGGTGCCGGAACCTTACGGGTGACGTCGACGCTGGAGCGGTTCGCCGAAGGCGGCGGCTCGACGATCGTGTTCTTCGATGTGGTGTGCACCCAGGGCGATGACGTCGTCATGACGATGAAGACCGCGTTTGGGTTCTTCAGCCCCGATGCGCTGAAGAATCAGGTCGGCCTGCGAGTGGAGCCGGGTGAGTTGGAGGCCTTATCCGCCCCGGCGCCGGTCGCCGTGGCGTACGGAAGCGATGAGCTTCGCGGCGACCCGTGCCTCGCCCAGGGCCGGCTGCAGGTGATCGACCGCCTCAACTTCTGGCCCGGCGGCGGGGCCGGCGGCCTCGGGCGGCTGGTCGCGGAATACGACGTTCACCCCGAAGCGTGGTTCTTCAA
>CAIWCQ010000117.1 GCA_903911165.1 uncultured Actinomycetes bacterium
CGGCTCGCCGACCTGGGATCGTGTCGCGGTGGTCAAATATCCCACTCGGCAATCGTTTATCGACATGCAGTCCCGGCCGGATTTCCAACTGGCACATGAGCACAAGGACGCCGGGATGGCGGAGACGATCGTGATGGGTTGCGTGCCGCTGCCCTACCCGACCGCACCGCGCGGCGTGGCGTTCCCGGATTGGGCCGACGTCGAACATCCGCCGACCGCCGAGGACGGTCCCATCACGGTGGTGCACGTGATGCGATTCGCTGATGCCGCCGCGGCACTGAGCGTTCCCGACGAGATGGAGGCTTATACGTCGGCCATCGCAGCCATCGCAGCGCGACAGGGCGCGCGGGTGGCGGGCTGGTTCGCCGTCGAGGGCACCATCATCGGCGACGGCCGAGCCTGGCATCAGGTGCGGTTCAACCAGTTCCCGAGTAAGCGGGCGTTCCTGGCACTGGCCGCCGATCCGGAACGTCAGGTGGCGCAGGCCGAACACCGTGACGCCGCGATCGCGGACACCTACACGGTTCTGGTGCGCCCGGCGATCGACGTCATCGCGGACTCGATCGGATCCTGACGCGATGGCATGTGTGTTCTGTGAGATCGTCGCCGGGCGCGCCCCGGCGATACGGATTCATGAGGACGACGACTACCTGGCCATTCTCGACATCCGGCCGTTCACCCGAGGCCACACGCTGGTGATCCCCAAGCGCCACAGCGTCGACCTCACCGACACCCCGGCGGGTACCTTGACCGGGATGCTCGCCCTCGGCCAGCGCATCGCCCGGGCGACCCGCGTCTCAGGCCTGGCCGCAACCGGCAATAACGTGGCCATCAACGACGGCAAGTCGGCGATGCAGTCGGTGTTCCACATTCACCTGCACGTGATCCCCCGCCGCGACGGCGACAAGGTGTCCTTCGTCAAAGGGATGCTGCTGCGCCGCGATCCCGACCGGGAGACCACCGGCGCGATCCTGCGCGACGCCGTGGCCCGGCTGCCGTGAGCGCCCAGCAGAGTTCGCCTCTGGGCGAGCAGGCTCTGCGACTCTTCGCGCGGGTCCACGACACGCTCTATCAGCGCACCGGGGGCCGTATCGGCCACCGGATACCGGGCGCCCCCAACAGCCTGCTGCTGCACACCGTCGGTGCCAAGACCGGTCTGCCGCGGACGAATTCGCTGTCCTACGCCCGCGACGGCGACAGCTACCTGGTGGTGGCCTCCAACGGCGGGGACCGGCGTTCCCCGGGCTGGTTGCACAATTTGAAGGCCAATCCCAGTGTCGAGATCAACGTCGGCCCGAGGCGATTCGCGGCGACCGCAGTCACGGTCGGAGCCGGTGACCCGGACTACGGGAGACTGTGGCGGATCGTCAACGCCAACAACGCCAACCGCTACGACGGCTATCAGGCGAAAACCGGCCGGCCGATCCCGGTCATCCGGCTCACCCCCTGAGACCAGCCCGCCGGGCGGCCGCGGCGAAGACGTCATCGAGCATCGCCGGTGTGAGGCGGTGCGTGAACATATTCTGCTGGCTCGGGTGGTAGCAACCCAGCAACACCACACCCGATGGAAACGCCACCACCGCGCCATGGCCGAATTTCGGTTTGGGCGTGAGCTTTTCGCCGATCAGTCGCAGCGCTGCCTGCCAGGCGAAGCCCCCCAGCGCGACGATCACCCGCACGTGCGGCGCGATAAGACGCCATTCGGCGTCCAGCCACGGCTCACACGTCGACCGCTCGGCGGGAGTCGGGGCATTGCCGGGCGGGGCACACCGAACCGCCGCGGCGACTCGAATCCCGTTGGCCGCCAACCCGTCCGCGGCGTCGACGCTGTTCGGTGAGTTGACCAACCCGGCGCGATGTAGTGCGGCGAACAACTGATCACCGGAACGGTCACCGGTGAACACCCGGCCGGTGCGGTTGGCGCCGTGGGCGGCCGGGGCCAAACCGAGCACCAGGATCCGGGGTTGCGGCGACCCCCACCCGGGCACCGGCCGACCCCAGTACGGCTGATCAGCGAAGGCTTTACGCTTGGCCACCGCGACATCCTCACGCCAGTCGACCAGCCGGGGGCAGGCCCGGCAGCGGCTGATTTCGGCGTCGAGTTCGCCCATCTCGCTGATCTCCGTGGCGCGGGCTGCCACCTGCGCGGCGTCGCCGGCGACCGGTGTGCGCACGGTGGCCGGGTCACCCGGCCAGCCGGACCCGGGCGGAACCGGCGAGCAGAACACCGCCCCGGTGCGCGGATGCGGCAGGCTCACGACGCGAATCTATGCTGCGTGAAGTGAGGACGTCACGCGGGCCGGTGCTGCTGATCCTCGCTTCAGCATTCCTGGCCGCAGCGGGCAACGGTATCTCGCTGGTCGCCTTCCCGTGGCTGGTGCTGGAACGTACCGGCAGCGCGACCGAAGCGGCAGTGGTCGCCGGGGCGGGCACCCTGCCCCTGTTGTTCGCGACGTTGATCGCGGGCGTGGGCGTCGACTTCCTGGGCCGGCGCCGGGTCGCCATGCTGGCCGACGCGATGTCGGCATTGTCGGTGGCAGCCATCCCGGTGTTGGCACTGACCCTGGGTGTCGGGGTACTCAACACCGCGGTGCTGGCCGGCCTGGCCGCACTCGGTGCATTCTTCGACCCGGCCGGCATGACGGCGCGGTTGTCGATGCTGCCCGAGGCGGGGCGCCGGGCCGGGTGGACGCTGGATCACACCAACAGCGTCTACGAGGCGACCTTCAATCTCGCCTACATCACCGGTCCGGGTATCGGCGGCCTGCTCATCGCCACCCTCGGCGGGATCAACACCATGTGGGTGACCGCCGGGGCGTTCGTGATGTCGATTGTGGCGATGGCGGCACTGCGGCTGTCCGGCGCAGACCGGCCCGAGCCCGCAGACCGGCCTGACGGCGTGGTCTCCGGCGTCATGGAAGGACTGCGCTTCGTCTGGGGCAACCGGGTGCTACGAACGCTGGGCCTGCTCGAACTCGCTGTCACCGGTCTGTACCTGCCGATGGAGAGCGTGCTGTTCCCCAAGTATTTCTCCGACCGCAATGAACCCGCTCACCTGGGCTGGGTATTGATGGCGCTGTCGATCGGCGGACTGGTCGGCGCACTGAGTTGGACGGTGCTGTCCCGGGTGGCACGCAGACGCACCACCGTGCTGACTGCGGTCGCCACCTTCGGGGCGGCGGCGACGGTGATCGCATTCCTGCCGCCGCTGCCGGTGATCCTGATCCTGTCGGTGGTCGTGGGCCTGATGTACGGGCCGATCGGCCCGATCACGAACTCGGTGATGCAGACCCGCACGCCCCCCCAGATGCGCGGCCGGGTGGTCGGGGTGATGACGTCGATGGCCTACGCGGCGGGTCCGGTCGGGTTCATGATCGCCGGACCCCTGGTGGACGCGTTCGGGCTCACGACGGCGTTCCTGGCCCTATCGCTGCCGGTGTTGGTGATCGCGATGGTGTGCCCGTGGGTCCCGGCACTTCGTGAATTGGATTCGCCCGCCCCGCCAGAGCCGACCGCTCCTAGGCTGTGACAGTGCATCCCCGGTTTGGCGAACTCGTAGTCGACGGCGCTGCGCCGGAACCGGTCGCGATTCTGGTCAACGGGCCGAGTTCGTCCGGAAAGTCGACCCTCTGTCGAGCGCTGCATGAACGTTTGATCGATATTGGTACTGACGACGCCACCTTTGCGAGCGTCGCATTCGATGATGTCGTCCTGTTGATCTCGGACACGCTCTTCCCGATCAGTTTCGTGGCCCTCGCCGGTGGGGATACCACCCGCCTGGTGTCACGCGAACCGCATGATGGCCGTGCCGCGTGGGAGTACGTCGACGAGTCCGCAACCGCCGGCGGTGGCGACAGACACCCCCGGGTGCGACTCGTCCTGCGCAACGACACCCGCCGGCTGCTCTCCGGGATTCACCGGGGTTGGGGTGAGCATCTGGCACTGGGCACAAATCTCATCATCGATCACTTTCTCCAGGACAGGGACTGGAGCGACGAGGCCCTTGACGTCATCGAGAAATCCGGCGCTCGCATCTTCTCGGTTGGGGTCTAC
This sequence comes from uncultured Actinomycetes bacterium, assembly GCA_903911165.1. GTDB lineage: Bacteria > Actinomycetota > Actinomycetes > Mycobacteriales > Mycobacteriaceae > Mycobacterium. Next base: position 4,054 of record CAIWCQ010000117.1, read on the forward strand.
TGCTCGGTGCAGGAACTCGAGCGTCGAGAAGCCTCAAGAGCAGACGGCGAACTCGAGGGCAGGCCACTCGGGCTGGCCCGCCGCAGCAACGAACTGTGCCACTCGCACGGCCTCGAGTACGACGTGACTGTGTGGACCGATCAGCAGACCACCGAGGAGTCGGTTGATGCGATCGTCGCTGCGCTTTACTCTTTACAGAACGGCGCGCCACGCCCTAGGGGGAACTCATGACGACGAGCGCGTTATCAGCTCTGATCGACGAACTGGGCGCTGGCGTGGTCGTCACTGACCCGGAGATCCTGGCCTCCTATCGGCACGACTGGGCCAGGGACCCGGACGCCGGCATGCCGCTGGCGGTGGTTCGGCCAACCTCAACCGAGCAGGTTCAGACAGTGCTGCGCTGGGCCAGCGCTCACCTTGTCCCAGTGGTGCCCCGCGGAGCGGGCACCGGACTCTCCGGTGGGGCGACGGCGGTCGACGGCGGGATCGTGCTCTCGACGGAGAAGATGCGCGAGATCACCGTCGACCCAGTCACCCGGACTGCTGTCGCGCAGCCTGGACTGCTCAATGTCGAAGTGAAGAAAGCCGTTGCGGCCCAGGGACTCTGGTATCCGCCGGATCCGTCGTCGTACGAGATCTGCTCCATCGGCGGCAATATCGCCACCAACGCCGGCGGACTGTGCTGCGTCAAGTACGGCGTCACGACCGACTACGTGCTGGGAATGCAGGTGGTACTGGCCGATGGCACCGCCGTGCGACTCGGTGGTCCGCGCCTCAAAGATGTGGCCGGGTTGAGTTTGACAAAACTGTTCGTCGGCAGCGAGGGCACCCTGGGGGTGGTCACCGAGGTGACATTGCGATTGCTGCCGCCACAGCCGACCACGGCCACAGTGGTCGCCACTTTCGACTCGGTGGAAGCCGCAACAAGTTCGGTAGTCGCCATCACCGGCAAGATCCGGCCCTCGATGCTGGAGTTCATGGACGCGGTCGCGATCAACGCCGTCGAGGACAAGCTGCGGATGGGCCTGGACCGCAATGCCGCAGCCATGATGGTCGCCGCCTCCGACGACCGCGGCCCCACTGGAGCCCAGGATGCCGAGTTCATGGCACAGGTGTTCACCGACGCCGGCGCCACCGAATGCTTTTCGACGGATGATCCGGTGGAGGGCGAGGCCTTCGTCGCAGCCCGCCGGCTCGCCATTCCAGCGGTCGAAGCCAAGGGCTCACTGCTACTCGAAGATGTGGGCGTACCAGTGCCCAAACTGGCCGACCTGGTGGGCGGGGTGGCGAAGATCGCCGCCGACGCCGGGCTGATGATCTCGGTGATCGCACACGCCGGGGACGGCAACACCCACCCGCTGATCGTGTACGACGCTAGCGACGCCGCGATGACGGCGCGGGCTCACAAGGCCTTCGGCGACATCATGGATCTTGCGATCAGCCTCGGCGGCACCATCACCGGCGAGCACGGCGTGGGCCGACTGAAGAAGCCGTGGCTGGCCGGCCAACTGGGACCCGAGGCGATGGCACTCAACCGGCGCATCAAAGACGCGCTGGATCCCGACGGCATCCTCAACCCGGGTGCGCTGATCTAAGGCTCACCGTTTGCCCTACCCGGCCAGCGTGGCCGATCAACGCCGTCGGATCATTGCCTCACCACCTGGTTACTACCAGGGTAGTATCGGGGTATGAAGTTGAGCGTGAGCCTGTCTGAAGACGACGTCAGCGTCCTCGACGCGTACGTGCAGACCGCAGGGTTGCCCTCCCGATCCGCCGCAGTCCAACGCGCCATTCGCATGCTGCGTTATCCCACCCTCGAGCAGGACTACCGCGACGCCTGGACCAAATGGTCGGAATCTGAGGACGAACCAGCCTGGGACGGGGCGTGCGGTGACGGACTGACCCATGCTGCGAGGTGACATCTGGCTGGTCGACCTCAATCCGGTTCGCGGCAGCGAGGCGAACAAACGGCGTCCCGCAGTCGTCGTCAGCAACGACCGTGCCAACACCACCGCCGTCGCGTTAGGCCGCGGCGTGGTGACCGTGGTCCCGCTGAGCACCAACGTCAACAAGGTCTATCCATTCCAGGTCTTCCTGGCAGCGGTCGCGACGGAACTGCCCGCCGACTCCAAAGCCCAGGTAGAACAGGTCCGATCAGTCGCTCTGGAGAGACTCAGGCGTGCGGTAGGACGAGTATCGCCACAGGACATGGTCCGGATCGATGCCGCCTTGCGGTTGCACCTAGATCTGTGACCCGTTCGACAACGGCGCGATCTGTGACCCGTTTGACAACGGCGCGATCTGTGACCCGTTTGACAACGGCGCGATCCGTGACCCGTTTGACAGCGGCGTAGTGCTGCCGTAGGCAAGATCCATGCCCACAGACGCGCCAACAAACGTGCACCCGGCCACCCGGTTCGAGCTCCGGGCCGGTGACACCTGGACCGACCCCTGGCCGATGTATGCCGCGCTGCGTGACCACGACCCAGTGCACCATGTCACCGCGCACAATCCCGAGCACGACTACTGGGTGCTGTCCCGGCACGCCGACATCTGGAGCGCGGCCCGCGACC
>CAIWCQ010000118.1 GCA_903911165.1 uncultured Actinomycetes bacterium
CATGGTTGATGGCCGCCGCGGCCACCAGTTCCAATCCGGCGCTGCTGACGCCGCCGTGGACGATCCCGATCAGGTTGTTGACCATCGGATCGGGCCGCTGATGCAGTCTCTGGGCGCCGTCCTCGATGCTCGGGGGCCCGAGGGCCATCAGCTCGGAAAGGGCGGTCGTCGTAGTGCGGACCAGCGGATCATCCCCCGGAACCCGCGGCTCGTCGGGCCCGCCGTCAACCGGCACCGTCCGCACGGTACCGCCGCCGATGACGGTGCCGCAGTGGGTGAGCGTGCACACCGAGAGCAAGGTGGCGCCGGCCGGACCCAGCGGCCGCGCGCTGGCCAGCACCGGTTCATCGGGGGCGGAAAGGATGCTGGCGACGGCGCCGGGACTCATCTCCACGACCAGTTCGCTGGACACCGTCCATTGGCCTCGGCCGCAGCGGTCGTAGTTGACCCGGCCAGCCACGTCATCGACCAAGACCGCCAGGCTGGCCACCGTCGGTAGACCGGTGAACGGGTTGAACATCCCGCCGATGGGCATGTGGGCCACCACGGTGAACTCGGTCAGATCGCGCTCGAGTGTGGTGATGCCGAAGCGCCTGATGACGCTGATCGGCGTCTCTGGATCGACTCTCTGGGGGTTCACTCCCTGGGGATCCACCCCCTGGGGGTACACCCGGCTACCGCGGGCCTGACCGGTCACCTCAGGTGGACGGTCGAAGCAGGGTGGCGCGCCACGGAAGGCTGCGTCCGTCCAAGCCGAACAAACCCCGGCGACGGCCGGGCACACGACGGGTGATGGTGCGGCCGACGACGCTGATCTCAATCAGCCACACGGTCGGTCTCCTCATCAGTTTCGTCTGAAACATAACTACGCTTACGACGGTATGGGCGGGCCTGCGGGCGTGCAAGCTGCGACGCGCCCGAGTCGCCGGTAACCAGCCGATAACAGCGCCCTGACCTGCTCTTGGCAACGTATTCGCGCCTCGCGCTATGGCAAATGTCATAGCCCGAGGTGCTAGGGCCCACTAGCCGGCGACCGCCACCTCACGGTCGGAATGCAGGAACGTGAACGCGACCGCCGCAGCGACACCGGCCGCCAACTCGGCGACCAGATAGATCCAGAAGTTGCCCCAGGCGAAGATGTTCATCAGCGAAGCGCCGACGGCGACCGCCGGGTTGAACGCTCCACCGCTGACCCCACCGACTGCGAATGCACCGGCCATCACCGTGAAGCCGATCGCCAATCCGAAGTAGGAGTTGCCGTCGGTCTCCCTCGCCGTCGCCACGTTGAGCACCACATACACCAGGGCAAAGGTGAAGAGGAATTCGGCCAGCAGTGCTGGGCCGGTGTTGAGCGTGGCCAGTCGGGGGCTGGGCGGCATCGCCGGCTTCAGCGCTGAGACGGCCAACCATGCCAGCGCCGCGCCGATGATCTGGGCCACCCAGTAGCCCGCTGCGGTGGCGATGTCGGTCTTGCCCCGCAACAGAATTCCCAGCGTGACCGCCGG
>CAIWCQ010000119.1 GCA_903911165.1 uncultured Actinomycetes bacterium
CGTCATCATCGTCGTCGTCATCGTCATCGTCATCGTCATCGTCGTCATCGTCGTCGTCATCATCATCGTCGTCATCGTCATCATCGTCATCGTCATCGTCGTCGTCGTCATCGTCATCGTCGAGGCCGTCATCGTCGTCGATTGCGTCGTCGTCGATGGGATCCAATTCGACGACATTCTCGTCGACGACATCCTCGTCGACGTCGGTCACGACATCGCTTTCCTCATCCTCGGCGTCCCTGCCCGTGGTCGCGGCCATCGCTTTGAACATGGGGTGCTCACCGGGAGTGTGCGCGGGTACCCGGGCGACGGCCGGCTCATCGGTTCGACCCTTCCTACCGCGCCGACTGCGCCGGGGGGTCCCGGTTTCGGATCTGCTGGCGCCCATCGCGGCGTTGTCCACCGGGTCGGCGTGCAGAAGAATCCCCCGGCCGTTGCAGTCAGGACAATTGGTGGAGAAGGCCTCGATCAGACCCGTGCCGAGGCGCTTACGGGTCAACTGCACCAGGCCCAGTGAAGTGACCTCAGAAACCTGGTGGCGGGTGCGGTCTCGAGCCAGGGCCTCGGTCAGGCGCCGCAGCACCAGGTCGCGATTGGACTCCAGCACCATGTCGATGAAGTCGATCACCACAATGCCGCCGATATCGCGCAGACGAAGTTGACGCACAACTTCTTCGGCCGCTTCGAGGTTGTTCTTGGTGACGGTCTGCTCAAGATTGCCACCCGTGCCGGTGAACTTCCCCGTGTTGACGTCAACCACCGTCATCGCCTCGGTGCGGTCGATCACCAACGTGCCACCGGAGGGCAGCCAGACCTTCCGGTCAATCGCCTTGGCAAGTTGCTCTTGTATCCGGTACACCGCGAACACGTCGGGCCCATCCGGCCCACCGGCGGGTTCGTACTTCGTCACCTTGGGTACCAGTTCGGGCGCAACGGAATTCACATATTCAGTGATCGTCTCCCAGGCGCTGTCACCAGAGACGACCAGTCCTGCGAAATCCTCGTTGAACAGATCGCGGATGACCTTGACCAGCACGTCAGGCTCTTCGTAGAGTGCCATCGCCGCACCGGCGGCCTTCGCTTTGAGTTGCTCGGCCTGTTCGGCAATGCCGACCCAGCGATCCTGTAGTCGGGTGACGTCACCGCGGATGTCTTCTTCCTTGACGCCCTCGGACGCGGTGCGGATGATCACACCGGCATCCGCCGGTACCACTTCGCGCAGAATCTCCTTGAGGCGCTGGCGTTCGGTGTCGGGCAGTTTGCGGCTGATGCCGGTGGACGACGCGCCCGGCACGTAGACCAGATAGCGGCCGGCCAGTGACAACTGCGTGGTGAGGCGGGCACCCTTGTGCCCGACCGGATCCTTGCTCACCTGGACGACGATGTAGTCGCCGGGTTTGAGGGCCTGCTCGATCTTGCGACTGGCCCCACCGAGGCCGGCGGCCTCCCAATTCACCTCACCGGCGTAGAGCACGCCGTTGCGGCCGCGGCCGATATCGACGAATGCGGCTTCCATCGATGGCAGCACGTTCTGCACAATGCCGAGGTAGATATTGCCCACCATCGACGCGGACGCCGCCGACGTAACGAAGTGCTCGACGACGATGCCATCCTCGAGAACCGCGATCTGGGTGTAGCGCGAGCCCTCATGCGGCGCTTCGGTACGAACCTTGTCCCGCACCACCATCAACCGGTCCACGGCCTCCCGGCGGGCCAGGAATTCGGCTTCGGAGAGAATCGGTGGGCGGCGGCGACCGGCGTCGCGGCCGTCACGGCGTCGTTGCCGCTTGGCCTCCAGTCGGGTGGAACCACTGATGCCCTGGATCTCGCCGGATTCCCGGTCAGCCTTCGACCGCGGCGCGCGCTCGTGAACCACGGTGTTGGGCGGGTCGTCGGAACCTGATTCGGCGTCGTCACCGGAACCGGACTTGCGGCGCCGACGCCGCCGGCGCCGACGGGTCGCACCTTCCCCGGTCGCCGACTCCTCGTCGCCGGCGTCAGACTCAGTGTCGGATTCGTCTTGGTCTGCGGTGGTTTCATCATTGGCACCCGGGGAGCGTTCTGCGCCCTCGTCCTCGCCGTCGGCGCCGGAGTCTCCCCTGCCCCTTCCGCGCCCGCGGCGACCGCGTCTGCGGCGGCGGTTGGCCGGGCGGTCGGCGGTACCGTCGTCGTCGGCGGCACCATCGCCGTCCTCGTCGTCATCGTCTTCGTCGTCGTCGCTGCCATCGAGGTCGGAACCGGTGCCGCCGGTCCGGGCATCGGGGCCAATTCGGCTATCGACGTTGACCACCACCGGCTGCGGAGCGACGAACAGCGGCATGTAGGCCGGAATCTCGGCAGCTGCCGAAGACGTGGCGGCGGACTCCACGATGATCATCCGGGAGTCGGCCGGGATCATCCGGGAGTCGGCCTGCTCGGCACCGGAGTCGGCGCCCAACAATTCCCGAACCCGCAACGCCTCGTCCTGGTCGACGCTGGATTGCGCGCTACGGGCGCGCCCGTCGATCTCGGCGAGGGCATCGAGCACCCGCTTGCTGGTGGTGCCCAGCGCACGTGCCAGCGTGTGAACCCTCAGCCGTTCGGGAAGGTCCGCATTGGAAGGCGGTTGCCACTGCAGACCGCCATCGGGCAGGCCGCCGTCGGGCAGATCCTGGTCACGAACATCCGGGGTGAGATCGTCATTGGTCACGTAGGCTCCTCAAGCCCCCGGGCGCGTCACGTCGACGCGGCCACTCGAGGGCTTCGCTGTCGGCCCGGGCGGCTGCCCGGGCTCGTCTGTCTTTGGTGTGAATGACGGCCGTTAACGGTCCGCGCCGTACCGCAGGCAGCGGTAGTCGCGCACGTCTGAAGTCTCATTCCGGGTGCCCGTCACCGGACATCGATCCTCAGTATCCCACACCGTCAACACCCCACATCGTCGGCCCGGCCGGGAGCCAGTGCCGGGATGGTCTCAGCTGCCTGGAAACCAGAGGGCGATCTCGCGGGCGGCTGATTCCGGCGAGTCCGAGCCATGCACCAGGTTGAACTGCGTCTCCAGGCCCAGGTCACCGCGGATCGTGCCGGGACTGGCCTTCTCCACCGGATCCGTCCCGCCGGCAATCTGGCGGAACGCGGCCACCGCGCGGGGCCCCTGCAAGACCGCGGCAAGCACCGAACCCGAGGTGATGAACTCCAGCAGCGAGGAAAAGAATGGCTTGTCGGCGTGCTCCGCGTAGTGCGCGCGGGCCAGCGTGTCGTCGACGTTCTTTAGCTCGAGCGCAACGATGGTCAGGCCCTTGCGTTCGATCCGGCTGATGATGTCGCCGACCAGTCCCCGCTGCACGCCGTCGGGTTTGATCAGCATGAGGGTGCGTTCAGTCACGGCCCAGAGCGTACCTGCTTACTCGCTTGGCTCCTGCTGGCCCGGTAGCAGGCCCAACCGCTCGCGGCGCAGGACTTCGGCCCGCAGGTACGCGATGACACCCCATACGACACCGAAGAGCAGGCCCATGAAACCAATCGCCGGGTAGATCAGGAATCCGGCGACAAGCAGCAGTTGCACCCCGAGGTTCGCCCAGATGGCCCAGGGCCGACCCTGCATCCCGGCCAATACCACCAGCAGGATGGCGAAACCGACCAGATACGACGTCGACCACGGTGTCAGCCCACCGCCGACGGCCCTGACCACCGGCAGCGCCAGCAATACGGTGATCGTCTCCAGGATGAGAGTTCCGGCCATGACGCTGCGAAAGCTCTTCCAAGGATCAGGGGCCGCACCGACGGATGGGGGCGGGGCAGTCACGACGGGTCCTTCCCAAACAGGGTGCGCGCCGCGCCCGCGGTCACCACCGAACCTGTCACGACGATGCCCGACCCGGAGTATCCCTCTGACCCGTCCTCCACCAGGGCCGTCGCCACCTCGAGTGCGTCGGGCAGCGTCGATGCGCGCAGCACCCGGTCCGGGCCGAACACCTCCTCGGCGCGTAACGCCAACGATTCGACGTCCAGCGCGCGGGGCGAGCCGTTGTCGGTGACCACCACCATGTTGAACACGGGTTCCAGCGCGACCAGCATCCCTCCGACATCCTTGCCCTCGAGCACGCCGAGCACGCCGACCAGAAATCGGAATTCGAATTCCTCGGTCAGTGCTGTCGCCAGGGCCTGCGCCCCGGCCGGGTTATGCGCCGCGTCGATGAACACTGCCGGCGAGTTGCGCATCCGCTCGAGACGGCCCGGGCTGACCGCGGCTGCGAAACCGGCACGCACCGCGTCGACGTCGAGTTGGCGGTCCGGACCGGCGCCGAAGAACGCCTCCACGGCCGCCAGTGCCATCGCAGCGTTGTCGGCCTGGTGTTCGCCGTGCAACGGCAGGAAGACGTCGGTGTACACCCCGCCGAGGCCCTGCAGGTCGAGCAGTTGGCCGCCGACCGCGACCCGACGGCTCAGCACGGCGAATTCGCAGTCCTGCCGCGCCACGGCGGCATCGCTGCGCATCGCCTGCGCCAGCAGCACCTCCATCGCCTCGGGTGTCTGACGGCCGATGATCGCGACGGTGTCGACGGGTACGAGATCCCCACGCGGTGCGGAGATCACACCGGCCTTCTCGGCGGCGATCTCGGCGATGGTCTCACCCAGGTACTCGGTGTGGTCCAGACCTATCGGCGTGATGACCACGACCGGCGCGTCGATGACGTTGGTGGCGTCCCAGCGTCCGCCCATACCGACCTCGACTATCGCGATGTCGACCGGGGCGTCAGCAAATGCGGCGAAAGCCATCGCCGTGACGACCTCGAACTTACTCATTGCCGGGCCGACCTCCCCGAGCTCGCCGGACTGCGACTGGGCGTCCACGAGGTGAACGAACGGCTCGATTTCACAATAGGTTTCGACATAGCGGGCCGGGCTGATCGGATGGTTATCGATGGCGATGCGCTCAATCGCCGACTGCAGGTGGGGGCTGGTTGTACGTCCGGTCCGCCGGTCCAATGCGGTCAGCAGGGCGTCGATCATGCGTGCGACCGATGTCTTGCCGTTGGTGCCGGCGACATGGATACACGGGTAGCTGCGCTGCGGGGAACCGAGCAACTCCATCAGCGTCTCGATCCGAGCGGTGCTCGGTTCGATTCGAGTCTCCCCCCAGCGTTGGTCGAGTAAATGTTCGACCTGAAGGAGCGCGGCAATATCGGCGGGGGTCGGCGTCTGGGTGTTCATGCCAGCGAAGCCAGGCGGGCGCCGATCCGGGCGGTCTCCTCGCGGGCGATCTGCTGGCGGCTGCGGATCTTGTCAACGACGTCGACCGGCGCCTTGGCCAGGAATGCCTGATTATCGAGTTTCGCCGTGGTTGCGGCGAGTTCCTTCTGAGCGGCAGCGAGATCCTTCTCGAGTCGGCGACGTTCGGCATCGAAATCGACGCTGCCGGAGGTGTCCAGTTCGACATTGACGGTTCCGGTGGACAGTCGCACCTCGACGCTGACGATCGGTGTGAAGTCGGCCGTCGGATCGGTCAACCAAGACAGAGCGGTCACCGCACCGGCCTGACCGGCCAATCCGGCCGTATCAAGACCGCCGAGTCGAGCCGGCACCTTCTGCCGATCCGCAAGTCCCTGGTCGCTGCGAAATCGTCGCACCTCGGTGACCAGCTTCTGCACGTCGGTGATCCGTTGGACGGCAACGCGATCCGGCCCAATACCGGAGGGTTCCGGCCACGGCGCAATGACAAGCGACTCCTCACCGGTCAGCTCTTTCCACAGCACCTCCGTGACGAACGGCATCACCGGGTGCAGCAGCTTCAGCAGCACATCCAGTATCGCGGCTAGAACCGCGGTGGTGCTTCCCAGCCCATCGGCCAGTTGCACTTTGGCCAGTTCGAGGTACCAATCGCAGAACTCGTCCCAGGCGAAGTGGTAGAGCGACTCACACGCTCGTCCGAACTCGTAATCATCAAGCGCTGAATCTACTTCTGCGCGAACCTCTTCGGCCCGGCCCAGAATCCACCGATCGGCGTCGGTCAATTCAGCTACATCGGGCATCGGTGCCGGGGCGGCTCCGTTCATCAGCGCAAACCGCGTTGCATTGAACAGCTTGGTGGCAAAGTTGCGTGACGCGCGGGCATGGTCTTCGCCGATGGACAGGTCACCGCCCGGACTGGCGCCACGGGCCAGGGTGAATCGGAGCGCGTCGGCTCCGAACAACTCCACCCAGTCCAATGGGTCAACACCGTTGCCCCGAGACTTGCTCATCTTGCGCCCGTGTTCGTCACGGATCAGACCGTGCAGAAAGACGTTCGAGAACGGCATCTGCGGACCACGCCGGCCGCCATTGGTGATGGCGTCGTCGTGCGCGACGAAAGTCCCGAACATCACCATTCGGGCCACCCAGAAGAACAGGATGTCGTACCCGGTGACCAGGACGCTGGTCGGATAGAACTTCTCGAGATCAGATGTGCGGTCCGGCCAACCCATGGTTGAGAACGGCCACAGCGCGGAAGAGAACCAGGTGTCAAGCACATCCGGGTCCTGCTCCCAGCCCTCGGGCGGCGTCTCGTCGGGCCCGACACACACCCGTTGTCCGTCCGGACCGTGCCAGATCGGAATCCGATGCCCCCACCAAAGCTGACGGGAAATGCACCAGTCGTGCATGTCGTCGACCCAGGCGAACCAGCGCGATTCCAAGCTCTTGGGGTGGATGACGATGTCGCCATCGCGCACCGCGTCGCCGGCGGCCTTGGCCAACGAGTCGACCTTTACCCACCATTGCAGACTCAACCGTGGCTCGATCGGCTCGCCGCTGCGTTCGGAATGCCCAACACTATGCAGATAGGGACGCTTCTCGGCGATGATCCGACCCTGCTCGGCAAGTGCCTCACGAACCTTGGCCCGGGCCTCGAATCGGTCCATCCCGTCAAACGTCGTCCCGGTGTCGGCGATCCGACCCTTGGTGTCCATGATCGAGGGCATCGGCAGGTTGTGCCGCATACCGATCTCGAAGTCATTTGGATCGTGGGCCGGTGTGACTTTGACTGCGCCGGTGCCGAATTCGGGGTCGACGTGGGTGTCGGCAACGATCACGATCTCGCGGTCCTGGAATGGATGCGGCACGGTGGTGCCCACGAGATGACGGTAGCGGTCATCGTCGGGGTGCACGGCAATCGCGGTATCGCCGAGCATGGTCTCGATCCGGGTGGTCGCCACCACGATGTGCGGTGCCGAATCATCAAGGGAGCCATACCGAAACGACACCAGTTCGCCCTCGACCTCTTCGAATTTGACCTCGAGGTCCGATATCGCGGTCTGCAGCACGGGCGACCAGTTGACCAAGCGTTCGGCCTGATAGATCAATCCGGCGTCGAACAGGCGCTTGAAGATTGTCCGCACTGCGCGGGACAACCCAGCATCCATGGTGAACCGGTCACGGCCGGCGTCCACCCCGTCGCCGAGACGGCGCATCTGGGCGCCGATGGTTCCGCCGGACTGCCGCTTCCATTCCCAGATCTTCTCGACGAACGCTTCCCGACCGAGGTCCTCCTTGCTGACCGACTCGGCGGCGAGTTGTTTCTCGACAAGCGACTGGGTCGCGATCCCGGCGTGATCCATCCCGGGCAGCCACAGCACCTCGTACCCCTGCATCCGCTTGCGCCGGGTCAGGGCGTCCATCAGGGTGTGGTCCAGCGCATGGCCCATATGCAGACTGCCGGTTACGTTCGGCGGCGGCAGCACGATCGAGTACGCCGGCTTGGCGCTCGCAGCGTCAGCCGTGAAGTAGCCGGCGTCGACCCACCCCTGATAGAGCTGCGTCTCTATCGCACCGGGATCCCACGTCTTGGGCAGGGCGTCGGCGCGGGGTTCGTCGGTGGGGTGCACCTCTTGATTCTAGGAACGCGCGCCAGCGCTACTTACCGCCGCGCAGTAATCCGCCCAGAATACTGCCGATCGCCCCGCCCTGATTCCCGCCGAGCACCCCACCCAGAATGCTGCCCAGGGCGTTGTTGCCGCCGCCACCGGCACCACCGGCGCCGCCGCCGAGAATGCTGCCCAGGACGTCGCCGATACCGCCACCCGGAGCGGCCTGGGCCTGGGCGCCCGCGCCGGCGGAGTTCTTCTGGGCGAACTGTTTGCCGACGTAGGCCAGCACGATGGGGGCAAGCATCGGCAACAGGCGCTTGATCAAGTCACCGCCGCCAGCGCCGGCGCCGGACAACGCCGAGGCCACCTGATTGGTGTCGTTGCCGCCGAACAGGCTCGCAATCAGTTGGTTGCCCTGGCCCTCGTCGATCTGGTCGACGTTGACGCCGCCGGTCAGCAAGTCGCTCTCGCCCTCGGCGACCACCGCGGACTCAAGTTCGGTGGAGTCGATGTCGTCGGCTTGAACGTTCTCGTGGATACTTCCGAGCAATGTCGGCACCAGTGTCTGGATAGCCTGGTTCACCTCGCCCGGGTCGGCGCCGAGTTTACTGGCGATGTCCGCCACCGGGATCTGGTTGAAGAGGTCGTCGAGACCAGCCATGTTGAGGTTCCACTTTCTTGAGTCGGTGTTCGGTGTCGATGCCAGCGAACCAACTTGAGAGTAGTCAGCGAGGGGCTCTCGCGCCACGGTTACGCTCTCCGGCGTCAGTCCAGCCGGGCGGAGTCAAGCGATATACCGGCCGCCGGAAAACGTGCCAGCAGCGCGTCACCCATCGCGGCCGCCGGAGTCAGCACACCGTGCAACGCCGGCAATTTGTCCCGGTCCAGTGCCAGCGCGAGGCCGCACTCCCCCAGCATCACCGACGTCGCTTTGTAGCCCGGGTCTCCACTTTGGGACATGGTGGCAACGTAACGCGCGCCGGTGCTGGTGGTCGTGTACGTCTCGACCCGGTAGTAGCCGCGCTCGCGCACCTCGTCGCTGGGTCCGGTGCCGGGTTTGGGCGCGACCCGTTCGACCAGCCGGCGCGGCAGCAGCCGGAAGAAGCGGCCCCCCAGCGCGGCCGTGCCGGCGACCGCCGCGGTCGTCGCCGCCGCGGCGACTCCGGCCATCGGCGACGGGCCGACGCCCATGTACTCGGCGTAGCGAAACCGGTGGCCGTAGGCATAGTCCAGCAGCGCGTTGCTACGCCGGACGACGCGGGTGTTGTACATCGCCATCACGAAGCCGGCCGCCCACACTCCGTCGAGTTCCGGGGCGATCTCCCGGCCGCGGCGCCACGGCAGATCCGGTTGCGGCCCAAGCTCCGGCTCGGCGCCGCGATCCTGGGACAGGGTGTAGGGGTCGGCAAGCATACGGCGGGTGTCGGGGTCGCCAGAAGACGCCCGGAAGACTTCAATCATGGACGCGACAGTGCCCCCGGAGACTCCTCCGGAGAAGCTGCGCAGCACGTAGTTGGTGTCGCAGAGTTCGCCGGCGCCGTCTTGTCGGGCTCGCCGGAAAAGCTCGTAGACACTCATGTCCGACGGAATGGAGTCGAATCCGCAGGCATGCACAATCCGGGCTCCGGTGTCGACGGCCTGCTTGTGGTAGTCGTCGATGCTCTGCCGGACGAACATCGCCTCGCCGGTCAAGTCTGCGTAGTCGGTGCCGGCCTTGGCACAGGCAGCCACCAGGGGCAGGCCGTAGCGACTGTAGGGGCCGACGGTGGTGATGACGACCTGGGTGCGGGCGGCCATGTCGTCGAGCGTGGACGGCCTGTCGGCGTCGACGGTGAGGATCGGCCAGTCTCTGGCGGATTCCGCCAGGGTCGCCCGCACCGCTTCCAACTTGCCCACCGAGCGGCCCGCCAGCGCAATGCGCGCCTTCCCGCCGGATCGATGACTCGCTGAGGCCAAGTACTCGGCGGTGAGCTTTCCGACGAATCCGGACGCCCCGTAGATCACGATGTCGAACTCACGTCTTGGCATGGGCGTCAACATACCGGCAGGCCCATGCGCCCGGCGCCGGGAGCGCCTCCGGTCGGCTAGTTGACGCCCAGGGCGGCAGCGAACGCCTTGCCCGGGTCGGTGAACGCCTGGCACATCTGACCCCAGTCGATCAGGCCGAGGGGTCCGCGCCCAAGACCCTGGCACTGGCCAGGTACTGCCGGGGTGCCGGTCGACACCAGCGTGGTCTCCGCCGGGGTGGCAGATCCGGCTGCGCCAGCCTTGGCTCCGCAGGTGGGCCAGGCGCCGATGCCCTGGGTGCGCAGCACGTTCTCCGCCACCCGAATCTGCTCCGCGCGGGAAGCCTGGTGCGGCATGCCGGTCCCGCCGTTGGACTTCCAGGTGGCCGGTGAGAACTGCAGGCCGCCGTAGTAGCCGTTGCCCGTGTTGATCGCCCAGTTGCCGCCGGACTCGCACTTGGCGATGGCATCCCAGTTCACGCCGTTATCCGCGGCCGCGGTTCCGCTGCCCACGGCCAGTGCTGCTAGGGCCAGGCCCACAGCGAGGGCGGTGAGGGTGATGATCCTGCGAATGATGCTCACTGGGTGTCCCTTTCCGACTGCGGGCCGCGTTTCCATGCGGTCGTGATGTGGATCGCAGGGTCGGGAACGGTTGTTACAGCCGGGGCGGTAGATACGCCTGAGAATTAAGTGAGAGTTGTGGCTGGCCCAGTTCACACTGGACCCGTACGACAAAGGTGGCGCCGGATTTCTCCGGCGCCACCTTCGCTTGTCAGAACCGCGTCAGCCCAGACGGCCGCAGGTGGGCCAGGCGCCAATGCCCTGGGTACGCAGGGTGTTCTCCGCGATACGGATCTGCTCCGAGCGTGAGGCCTGGTTCGGCATGCCGACGCCACCGTTGGCCGCCCACGTCGACGGGCTGAACTGCAGGCCGCCGTAGTAGCCGTTACCGGTATTGATGGCCCAGTTGCCACCGGACTCGCACTGCGCGATCGCGTCCCAGTTCACGCTGTCGGCGTTCGCGACACCGATGCCCAGAGCGATCGGCGCAACGGCCATCGCCGAAGCCAGGGCGGTCATTGCAAAAGTCTTGCGGGGGTTCTTCACTGATTTTTCCTTTCGCCACGCGCGTGCCGTTCCGGTCTGGCACGGCCGCGAAGGCCGGTGTCTCGCACCCCGGGGGTGCCGGCCCCCGCACACACGCAGGGTTTAGTAATCTGAATTTGATTCGGCCGCATTGCGACTCCATTAGGACGGTACGCAGCGCATTGGACCAAGTCACGTCAATGACGCACAAATATCTTTCAGATCACGGACCAATCACGACCGTGGATCGCGCGACTTCCTCGCAGGTCACTTCGGCGTTTTCCGACCCCTCACCGGCACCGCGGGCGGCACTTTAGTGTGAAATAAATCACAGCTGGTCCAGCGGCGGGACATTAGTAACAATTGTCACAATATTAACACTGGCCACAAAAGCACCATTGAAAGCAATCGGCGGCCGCAACGCGCCTCAGTCGATCAGATCGGCCGCAGAGTTGATATTGGCCAGCGCGTCGGTGGGCGCTAACACCACCCGTTGCGTCACCACTGAATCGGCTAGGGCGCGCATACTCCGCTGACCTGCGGCGATCAGGGCGTCGATGGGGACGGCCAGGGCTGTGCGATAGACCCCGGCGAGGTAGTGGTCACGGCCGTCCCAGGGCAACACGATGTCAACGCCGACGTATCCTGCCAACTCGTCGACGACGGCGGTGGTCAGGTTCGGCATGTCCACCGCGCAGACGAAAGCCCGTTGCGCCCCGGCGGCCGCGGCCTCCCGCAGCCCACGCCCGGTGGCCAGCAGGGGCCCCACCCCCCGCAGTTCATCGCGCACGACCATGGCCGGCAGTTCCGGCAGCGACTGCCCGGGAGCGGCGATGACGAATATCGATTCGCAGCGTGGCCGCAGAACGGACACCACGTGCTCGACCATCGTGGTGCCCGACGGGTGCGCCATGGTGGCCTTATCCCGACCCATCCGCCGGGACGCGCCACCGGCCAGCACCACGGCCGCCAGGGGCCCGCCGTCGGGGACGGTCACTCGAACGCCTTTCGTGGTGGTCGGCAGCGTCTCGGCCGCTCGTGAGGAGAGTATTGCACCCCGTGCGCACCGACCCCGTGCGCGCCGGTCCCGCACCGAAGGGGCAGCATGGAACCCATGGCCGCGCCTACCGCGGCCGGACCAGCCGCGAACCAAGACTTTTCGCGCTGTCGCGCCGGGAGGATTGAATGGGCAGACTCACAGCGCGGCGGCGCGTCAGCCACGTGTCAGGCGCGGGGCCCCAATCGGCCGTCACCGAACGCGTCGAGACCGTCGTCGTCGAAGAACCACTCGAGATCCGCATCAACGGATCCGCGGTGACCGTGACGATGCGAACGCCGGGTTCCGATGTCGAACTCGCCCAGGGCTTCCTACTGACCGAGGGCGTGATCAGCGACCGCTCCGACATATCGACGGTGCAGTACTGCCGGGGTGCCGAGCAGGACGGGGTGAACACCTACAACACCCTCGACGTCACCCTGCAGCCAGGTGTGCGGATGCCAGATGTGGACGTGACCCGAAATTTCTACACGACCTCCTCATGCGGCGTGTGCGGCAAGGCGTCCCTTGAGGCCGTCTGGCTGTCCAGCCGACACTCCCCCGGTGACGACCCAGCCGCGGTCTCGGCAATGACCCTGACCGAACTTCCGGCCCGCTTGCGTTCAGCGCAGAAGGTGTTCGCCACTACCGGCGGCCTGCACGGCGCGGCCCTGTTCGACCTCGACGGGAATCTGCTGGCGGTCCGCGAAGACGTCGGCCGCCACAACGCGGTGGACAAGGTGATCGGCTGGGCGGTGGAGTCTGAACGCATTCCGTTGACCGGATCGGTGCTGTTGGTAAGCGGCAGGGCGTCGTTCGAACTGACTCAGAAAGCGGTGATGGCCGGCATCCCGGTGCTGGCCGCGGTGTCGGCACCGTCGTCGCTCGCCGTCGATCTCGCTACCCAGTCCGGCCTAACTCTGGTCGCGTTCCTACGGGGCGACTCGATGAACATCTACAGCCGGTCCGACCGGATACTGCGGTAGCGCAACTCGTCGATCAGGCGGATTTGTCGCGACGTTCGGTACGTGGAGCCTTACGCGGCACGATGGTCGGCAGCACGTTGTCCTGCACGGTCTCCTTGGTGACAACCACCTTCGCGACGTCATCGCGGCTGGGAATGTCGTACATCACCGGTAGCAGCACTTCCTCCATGATCGCGCGCAACCCGCGCGCGCCGGTACCCCGGTGGATAGCCTGTTCTGCGATCGCGTCGAGGGCGTCGGCGTCGAATTCCAGTTCCACACCGTCCATTTCGAATAACCGGGTGTACTGCTTGACGAGCGCATTCTTCGGCGTTGAGAGGATCTGTACCAGGGATTCCTTATCGAGGTGGGTCACCGAGGCAACGACCGGTAGGCGGCCGATGAACTCCGGGATCAACCCGAACTTGATCAGGTCTTCGGGCATCACCTCTGCGAAGTGATCCTGGGTGTCGATCTCCGCTTTGGACTTGACCTCGGCGCCGAATCCCAAGCCGCGCTTGCCGATCCGGTCGGCGACGATTTTCTCCAGACCCGCGAACGCGCCCGCCACGATGAACAGCACGTTGGTGGTGTCGATCTGAATGAACTCCTGGTGCGGATGCTTGCGCCCGCCCTGCGGCGGCACCGAGGCCTGGGTGCCCTCCAGGATCTTCAGCAGCGCCTGCTGCACACCCTCCCCGGACACGTCCCGGGTGATCGACGGGTTCTCGCTCTTGCGGGCGATCTTGTCGACCTCGTCGATGTAAATGATGCCGGTCTCAGCGCGTTTGACGTCGTAGTCGGCCGCCTGGATCAGCTTAAGCAGAATGTTCTCGACATCCTCGCCCACATAGCCGGCCTCGGTCAGTGCGGTGGCGTCGGCGATGGCGAACGGGACGTTGAGCATTTTGGCCAGCGTCTGGGCTAAATAAGTCTTTCCGCAACCGGTCGGTCCGAGCATCAGAATGTTCGACTTGGAAAGTTCGACGGGTTCAGCGGTCCGCGAGTCCCGGGACTTCTCACCGGCCTGAATGCGCTTGTAGTGGTTGTAGAC
>CAIWCQ010000120.1 GCA_903911165.1 uncultured Actinomycetes bacterium
CCGTACGGGAGTAGCGCAGTGCGGTCACCGAGGTGTAGTCGATGGGAAACGAGAGCAGCCTGGCCGTGCCGAGAACCTCGTGCAGAACCACGTTGATCACTCCCCCGTGGCTGAATACCGCGACAGTGTCGGCATGATCAGCTGTCCCCACGATGTCGGTCAGCGCGGCGCGAATGCGTTCGCGGAACCCGTCGACGTCCACCGCCCCGGGTAACTCGCCGGCTGCCATCTTCGCCCAGTCCTGCGGCCGTTCGGTTCGCACCTGCTCCAGCGGCATGTACTGCGATAGGCCGCGGTCGTATTCGGCGAGCCGATCGTCGATGTCCACGGTCATCATCAGCTCCCCGGCGACCGGCTGCGCGGTCTGCAGCGCCCGGCGCTGCGGGCTGGAGACCAGCCGCCGAATCGTAAAACGTGCCAGCGCCTCAGGCAGCCGCCGGGCTTGTTCCCAGCCCTGTTCGGTCAGTTCGGGATCGGAGCCCTCGCCGGCTTCGGTGCGCAACGGCAGCGCGTGCCGGATCAGCAGGAGCAGCATGGGTCCAACGATAAGGTGCCTCCAATGAGCGGCGACACGAGCTACCCGAGTGAACTATTCGACCTCACCGACCGGGTGGTGCTGATCACCGGAGGCAGCCGCGGACTGGGCCGCGAGATGGCATTCGCAGCCGCCCGTTGCGGTGCTGATGTGGTGATCGCCAGCCGCAAGTTCGACAACTGCGTTGCCACGGCAGCCGCGATCGAGGCCGAAACCGGCCGTGTGGCAATGCCGTATGCCGTCCACGTCGGCCGGTGGAACGAACTCGATCCCCTCATGGATGCCGTCTACGACCGGTTCGGCAAGCTCGATGTTCTGGTCAACAACGCCGGCATGTCACCCACCTACGACAGCCTCGCCGACGTCACCGAGAAGCTGTTCGACACGGTGGTCAACCTCAATCTCAAGGGTCCTTTCCGGCTATCGGTCCTGGCCGGCGATCGAATGGTCGCCGACGGTGGCGGGGTGATCATCAACGTCAGTACACATGGTTCGCTGCGACCGCACCCATCGTTTCTGCCCTACGCGGCGGCGAAGGCGGGCCTCAACGCTCTGACGGAAGGGCTGGCGATCGCCTACGGGCCGACGGTACGGGTCAACACCCTGATGCCCGGCCCGTTTCTCACCGACGTCAGCAAGGCATGGAACCTCGCGGACATCAATCCGTTTTCCCGCCACCCACTCGGACGCGCCGGTGAACCATCCGAGATCGTCGGCGCCGCACTCTTTCTCATGTCGGATGCCTCCAGTTTCACCACCGGTTCGATCCTGCGCGCCGACGGCGGTCTACCTGGCTGATCGTTACGGGGTGATGATGCTGAAGCCCGGATTCGGTGTGTCGAGCACACCGAGCAGAGACTGCAGGGCACCGGCATCGCCGGTGACCGTCAGGCCGGGTGAGTCGAAATCACCTGCCGCGGCGGCCATCAGCCGCATCTTGGTCGCCAGCGTCACGGTGGCGGTCGCGGTCGACAACTCTGCTGGGCGTTTGCGTTGGACCAGCACTCCGTTACGCAGCGTCAACCGGTAATTGGAGCCAAGGTCGGCGAACGTCACGTCGAGTTCCAGATCAAGATCCCAGGCGCGCGGCCCGTTGACCGAGATCGCCAGGATGTCGAACATCTGTTCCGGGGTGAGTTGACTCAGCATCGTCGGTGACGTGGTGTTGACCGGCGTACCGAAGTTGCCGTCACGAAGTTCGGTGGCACCGGACAGGAAGAAGTTGCGCCACGTCGCGCATTCGGCGCCGTAGCCCATCTGTTCAAGGGTTTCGGCATACAACTCTCGCGCCGGCGAATAATTCTCGTCGGTGAAGACGGCATGGTCCAACAGTGTTGCTGCCCAACGGAAATCACCGGAATCGAATGCCTCCCGGGCAATTTCTACGACCCGGTCGATGCCACCCATCGCTGCCACGTAGCGCGGCGCTGCCGCCTCGGGTGGATGCTGCCACAGCCGGCCCGGGTTACCGTCGAACCAGCCCATGTAGCGCTGGTAGACCGCCTTGACATTGTGGCTGACCGATCCGTAATAGCCGTGGGTGTGCCAGGCCTTTTCCAGCGCCGGTGGCATGGCGAAGTTCTCGGCGATCTCGATGCCGGTGTAGCCCTGGTTGAGTTGACGCAAGGTCTGGTCATGCAGATAGGCATAGAGATCGCGTTGCAGGCCGAGGAATTCCACGATGCGCTCGCGACCCCAGGTGGGCCAGTGGTGGGAGGCGAACGCGACGTCGGTGCGATCGGCGAAGGTGTCGATAGCCTCGGTGAGATACCCCGACCAGGCTCGCGGGTCACGCACCAGTGCGCCACGCAGCGTCAGCAGATTGTGCAGATTATGGGTGGCGTTCTCGGCCATGCACAGCGCCCGGAACTTCGGAAAGTAGAAGTGCATTTCGGCCGGCGCCTCGGTGCCGGGTGCCATCTGAAACTCGATCTGGACACCATCGAGGGTGTGGACCTCGCCGGTGGTGGTGATGTCGAGGGTCGGCACGATGACCGCAATCTCGCCGGTCGAGGTGTTCTGCCCAAGTCCGCACCCGACCTGGCCGCGCGGGCCCCGGTCGAGCAGGGTGCCGTACATATAGGTGGCCCGGCGGGTCATCGCCGTACCCGCGTAGACGTTTTCTTGCACGGCGTGTGAGATGAAACCTTCCGGCGCCAGTACCGCGACGGTGCCGGCGTCCACGTCGGCCTGGGTCGTCACGCCCAGTACGCCGCCGAAGTGATCGACGTGACTGTGGGTGTAGATCACCGCGACCACAGGTCGGTCACCGCGGTGGGCGCGGTATAGCGCCAGGGCGGCGGCGGCGGTTTCAGTGCATATCAATGGGTCAATCACGATGATCCCGGTGTCGCCTTCGACGAAGGTGACGTTGGACAGGTCCAGGCCGCGAACCTGATAGATGCCTTCGACCACTTCGTAGAGACCCTGTTTGGCGGCCAGTGTGGATTGGCGCCACAGGCTCGGATGGACACTCGGCGGGGCGGCGTCGCGAAGGAAGGAATACGCGTCGTTGTCCCACACCACTCGCCCGTCGGCGGCCTTGACGACGCAGGGTTCCAGCCGGCCCAGGAATCCCCGGTCTGCGTCCTCGAAATCGCGGCTGTCATCGAAGGGCAGCGATTTCATATGCTCGGCGTTAGCGGTCGTGATCACTGCGGTCGGGGCTTTGGCTTCCATAACAGCGAATTGTTACCGGATATCGGGAATTGCGCCATGATGAGCGCCGATGCACGCGTTACTGCCGGGCCTGACCCGAGCCAACTTGGGCAACGAAATACTGGCCGGGATCACCCTGCTGGCTATCGCATTGCCGTTGAACATCGGCTACGCCCAGATCGCCGGACTGCCGCCGACCGCCGGGCTCTACGCATTGGTACTGCCGTCGGTGCTGTTCGCCCTGTTGGCGTCGTCGCGGCACCTGGTGGCCGCCCCGGATGCCGCCGCCGCCGCACTGGTCGGTTCGGCACTGTCCGGAGTGGCCGTTGCCGGCACCGGCCAGTACGCCGCGATGGCCGCCGCCCAGGCGATCGTCGGCGGACTGCTCTTCGTGGCATGCGCGGTATTCAAACTCGGCTTTCTCGCCGACTTTCTGTCCAAGCCGATCCTGATCGGTTTCGTCGGCGGATTAGCCACCGACATCCTGCTCAGCCAGATCGCCAAGATGATGGGCATCAAAGTCGACAGCGGAGCGGACTTCTTTGAACGGCTCACCCAACTACTGACCAGACTCGGCTCGCTGCACGGGTGGTCGCTGGGGTTGAGTATCGCCGTGATCGCGGTGCTCCTACCGGCGCGGCGGCGCCTGCCCACGGTGCCGTGGGCGCTGATCGTTCTGGTGGCCGCCACCGCCGCCTCAATCGTCCTGCATCTTCCTGGTCACGGTGTGGCGGTGCTCGGATCGGTGCCGTCAGGGCCGCCGGTGCTGGCCTTCCCGCGTCTGGATTGGCACCAGTGGGTCGCGGTGATCCTGCCCGCGGTCGCAATCACCACCGTCACCGTCGGGGAGGGCCTACTGCTGGCCCGCTCCTACGCCGACAAGTACAGCTACACCACCTCACCTAACCGCGATCTACTGGCCTTCGGCGCGGCGAATCTCGCCTCCGGCCTGTCCTCGGGATTCACCATCGGCTCCTCGACGTCCCGCGCGGCGGCGATGGACCAGTCCGGATCCCGCACCCAGTTGCCGTTGCTGGTGATGGCCGCAGGCGCATTGCTGCTGCTGCTATTCGGTGCCGATTTACTGGCCGGCATCCCCTCCCCCGCGATCGGCGCGATCGTGGCGGTATCGGTGATCAAGCTGATCGGCGGACGGGAGTTGCGACACCTTTGGCGGCTTTCCCGATTCGAATTCGGCGTCGCCGCAGTCTGTTTCGCGGGAGTGCTGCTCATCGGACCGCTCGCGGGAATCGTTCTGGCGTTCATATTGTCGCTGATCAATCTGCTGCGTAAGGCAGCCCGGCCCGCGGTTGACGTGCTCTTAGGTTCAGATAATCCGCACGTGTCGCTGACCACCTCCGACGACGGGGCCGGCGAGACGGTTCCCGGGGTGATCGCGATGCGTTTCGCCGCACCCATCTTCTTCGGCAACGCCGCCACGCTCTCCGCGGTGATCCGTCAGGCTGTTGGACAAGCTCCACACCCGGTGTCGGCCTTCGTTCTGGATATGGAGGGTGTCACCGACGTCGACGTCACCGGCGCCGAGGCGCTGGCCAAGGAACAGCAGTGGCTCCAGGGCAACGGGATCACCTTCGCCTACTCGCGGGTGCGACCGCAGTTGCACGCCAACCTTGATCGGATGCATCTGCTGTCCGGGCACCGCGTCTTCGACACCAACCGCGCCGCAGTGGCCGCATTGCGGCCCAGTCCGCCACCGTGATGTCGAGCTCAAAGGATCTGATAGCCCCCTAGACTTCACCCGGTGAGTTTCTACGAGGTCATCGAGGCGGTCGGAAAGGCCATCGACGCCGTCGGCGTGGCAGTCATCGCCGTCGGGGCATTGATCACTGCGGCAGGGGCGATTCCACGGTTGCGCAACAAGACCGGAGATGTCTACCGGGTCTTCCGCCAGCAACTCGGGCGCTCGATCCTGCTCGGCCTCGAGTTTTTGGTGGCCGCGGACATCATCAGGACGGTGGCCGTCACCCCGGATGCCCGCAGCGTGGCGGTACTCGCTGGAATCGTATTGATCCGGACCTTCCTGAGCTTCTCGCTGGAACTGGAGGTCACCGGGTACTGGCCCTGGCAGAAAAACCGTCAACAGCAACTGGCCGCACCGCAGTCAGGTCCATGATCGACGAGAAACGGCGCACCCGCCGGGAACGCATCTTCGAGGCGGTGCGCAAACATCCGCCCACCGCATTGGCGCCGCCAGACACCTACCCTCCCGATGACGTCGCGGCGATGCTGCGCGAGATCGGCGTCGCGCTCTCCGAAGTCGCCCAGGCGGCGCCGATCGTGGAGAGCAGACTCTTCCGGATCGCCGCGAAGTACACCACCGAGCCGGTGCGGCTGGTGGTGATGCCGACTGTGCTGATGATTCAGATCGGTCGGGAGGCTTACGAGATCGACGGTTCGACACACTCGTCACTGCAACTCGACGCCGCGGGTCGCATCGACGACATCGCGTCCCTGGCCGAGGCAGGAGCGATCGCGCCGACCGACGCTGTCGCGGCGATCGAAGCGGCCCGCAGGATGCCGCCGCGATTCGGCCGGTTCACCACCGCAATCGGATACGCGATCACCACGCTGGGTTTCGGCATCATGATCAATCCGACCTGGGCCACATTGCCGGGGTATCTGTTCCTCGGCCTGATGGTCGGACTGATCGTCTCCTACGGCGGCCGGTTCCCGTCACTGACTCCGATTCTGCCCACCCTGTCGGCATTGGTGGTGACCCTGCTTGCTACCTGGTTCGTGGCCGCCGCCGTCGATGACGGTCTGCTGAGGGTGATCAGCCCCGCACTGGTGGCCACCCTGCCCGGGATGGCGCTGACGACCGGTGCGATGGAACTTGCCGATTCTCAGATCATCTCCGGCTCAAGTCGCCTCATCTACGGAATCTCGCAGCTGGCGCTGTTGGTATTCGGCGTGATGCTGGGCATGCACATCGCAGGGTCCGAAATGACGCCGCGGGCGCCGTCGGCACCGATGGGCCCCTGGTCGCTCTACCTGTCGATCATCGTCGTCGCGATCGGTTTGTTCATCTATCTTTCGGCGCCCCGCGGTTCGCTTTTCTGGCTCACGGCGGCGATCGCCGTCGCGGTTCTCGGCCAGAAGCTGGCGGAATCACTCATGTCTTCGGCGCACTCCGGTTTTGTCGGGGCGGTCCTAGCGGTCTTGTTTGCCATGCTGTGCACCCGGATCAGGACCGCGCCACCGGCCGTGGTGATGTTGCTGGCATCGTTTTGGTCGCTGGTACCCGGCGCCCTGAGCTTCATGTCGGTCAGCCAGGCGGCCACCGGCAGCAATGCCGACGTGGCAACCATGGGCGTCGCCGGGGCCGCGATTGCCGCGATCGCATTGGGAACACTGGTCGGCTGGAGCATCTTCCGGACCATCGATAGCCGAACGCCGTGGGCGAAAGCCATCGGTAACGAACACTGAGGTAGTTTCACCTGCGTGGACGACCTGCCGCTTGACCTGTCAGGGGTGGCGGCGTGGATGTCGGGAGAGGGTCTTGGCGACGGTCCGATCGGAGACGTCTCGGCGATCCTCGGCGGTACCCAAAACGTCATGCTGCGGTTCACCCAATCCGGGCGGGATTACGTGTTGCGCCGGGGCCCGCGGCATCTGCGGCCGGTCAGCAACTCGGTGATCCTGCGCGAGACGCGGGTGCTGCGCGCCCTGGCCGACACCGACGTCCCGCATCCCGCGCTCATCGCGGTGTGCGAGGACATCTCGATTCTCGGTGACGCGGTCTTCTATCTCATGGAGCCGGTGGAGGGGTTCAACGCCGGCTCCGAGATGCCCGAACTGCATGCGTCCAACGCTGCTGTCCGCCATGAGATGGGTCTGTCGATGGCAGCTGCCGTTGCCCGACTCGGCGCCGTAGACCATGTCGCCGTAGGCCTCGCAGACTTCGGCAAGCCGACCGGCTTCCTGGAACGGCAAGTGCCGCGGTGGCTTTCAGAGTTGGAGTCCTACGCCAAGTTCGACAACTACCCCGGCCCCGATATCGGGGATGTCGGTGCCGTCGCTGCCTGGCTGCGTGAGCACCAGCCGGCTGATTTCTCCCCCGGCATCATGCACGGCGATTATCACGCGGCCAACGTCATGTTCTCCCGCCGCGGCCCCGAGTTGGTGGCGATCGTCGACTGGGAGATGTGCACGATCGGCGACCCGCTGCTGGACCTGGGCTGGATGCTGGCGACGTGGTATCGGCCCGGAGACGAACCGGTGCTGCCCAACGAGTTCATGGTCTCCGGAGGTCTGGCCACCCCGGACGAACTAGTCCAGCGCTATGCGCAGAACACCTCACGCGACCTTTCGGACATCGACTGGTACACGGTGCTGTCCTGCTTCAAACTCGGGATCATTCTGGAAGGCACCAACGCGCGCGCCGCCGCAGGTTTGGCACCGAAGGAGATCGGCGATGTTCTGCACACCGCAACCGTGCGGCTGTTCGAACGTGCGCTGGCCATTACGGACGGAGATTGAATGATCGACTTTGAGATACCCGCTGACGTCGCGGTGCGACGAGACCAGATCCGCGCTTTCGTCGCTGAGAAGATCGTGCCCTTCGAGCGTGATCCGCGGCTCACCCGACATGGGCCCAACGAGGAGTTGCGCACCGAGATGGTCGAGCTTGCCCGCGATGCCGGCTTGTTGACCTTTCAAGCCCAACGTCGGTTCGGCGGCTGGGAGCCGTCGCACCGCGATCAGGCGGTGCTGTTCGAGGCGGCCGGGTGGTCAACGCTCGGGCCGGTCGCGCTGAACTGCGCCGCTCCTGACGAGGGCAATATGTACATCCTGTCGAAAATCGCCAACACCGAACAGATCGAGGAGTTCCTGATTCCGGTGATCGACGGCCGACAGCGATCGGTGTTCGCGATGACCGAACCGGGAGGTGCCGGCTCGGATCCCGACCAGTTGAAGACCGAAGCCGTCTACCAATCCGGTCCGGATGGCGGCGAGTACGTGATCAACGGACGCAAGTGGCTCATCACCGGGGCCGACGGCGCGCGGACATGGATCATCATGGCGCGCCTAGCGGCTAACGATCACAACACGGGCGGCCCGACACTGTTCCTCTGTGATGGGAACACACCCGGCATCGAACTCGAACGCGTGATGGACACCATGGATCGCAACTACGTGCAGGGCCACGGCGTAGTGGTGTTCAACGATGTGCGTCTGCCCGCCTCCGCGGTGCTCGGCGAGGTGGGTCAAGCACTGCGCTACGCCCAGA
This sequence comes from uncultured Actinomycetes bacterium, assembly GCA_903911165.1. GTDB lineage: Bacteria > Actinomycetota > Actinomycetes > Mycobacteriales > Mycobacteriaceae > Mycobacterium. The sequence continues at coordinate 8,445 of CAIWCQ010000120.1, forward strand.
TGCGCCTGGCGCCGGCGCGGCTCACCCACTGCATGCGCTGGCTGGGTGCGGCCTCACGCGCGCAGGCGATCGCCATCGATCATGCCCGCACCCGCACCGCATTCGGCAAACCACTCGGAGAGCACCAGGGGGTGGGTTTTATGCTGGCGGACAACGAGATTGCGCTGCAACAGTGCCGCTTGTCGATCTGGTGGGCGTGCTGGACGCTGGATCAGGGTGCCAAAGGCCGCCACGAAAGTTCGATGGTGAAGGCTGCGGTCTCCGAGGAGCTGTTCAAGGTCGCCGACCGGTGCGTTCAGGTCCTGGGCGGCATGGGGATTTCCGATGAGACACCGGTGGGAATGATCTTCACCGATATGCGCGCCTTCCGTCTGTACGACGGCCCCACCGAGGTGCACAAGTACGCCATCGCGCGCCAGGTGCTGCGAGATCCGGCGGAAGCCCGACCGTGAGCGTTCTGGACCTCTTCCGACTCGACGGTCGCGTCGTCATCGTCACCGGCGCGTCCTCGGGCTTGGGGGTGTCGTTCGCGCAGGGGTTCGCCGAGGCCGGTGCCGACCTGATGCTTGGTGCGCGCAGGGTGGAGCGACTGACCGAAACCGCCGCACTGGTCGAGGCGGCCGGCCGGCGGGCGTCCACCCGCAAGACCGATGTCGCCGATCCCGAGCAGTGCCAGCAGTTGGTGGACGCGACGATGGCTGAGTTCGGCCGGGTGGACGTGTTGATCAATAACGCCGGGGTGGGCACGGCTGTGCCGGCGACGCGGGAGAGCGCCGAGGAGTTCCGCGCCGTCATCGACGTCAACCTCAACGGTTCGTATTGGATGGCGCAGGCCTGCGGACGAGTGATGAAGCCCGGCAGTGCGATCATCAACATCGCCAGCGTGCTAGGCCTGACCACCGGCGGCTTGCCGCAGGCCGCCTACAGCGCCTCCAAAGCCGGGGTGATGGGGTTGACCCGGGATCTGGCGCAGCAATGGAGTGGCCGAAAGGGGATCCGGGTCAATGCCTTGGCGCCGGGGTTCTTCGCCAGCGAGATGACCGACGAACTCAAGCCGGGGTATCTGGATTCGCTGATGCCGCGGATCATTCAGGGCCGCCTGGGCGATGCCGCCGAATTGGCGGCGACCGCCGTGTGGCTGGCATCGCCGGCCGCGGGATATGTCACGGGGCAGATCATCGTCGTCGACGGTGGGATGACGATCGCCTGACTTCTGCGCGGCGCGGCGGAAAAATACCCCCTAGGGGTATAGTACCGTAAGACTCCGCATTCCCGGAAGATTGGAAACGACCTGTCCGCCAAGGTTTCCGCGACGAGCAGTTCGGAGCGCCGCCCCGACGACGAGCGCCGCCCCGACCACGAGCCGAAGC
>CAIWCQ010000121.1 GCA_903911165.1 uncultured Actinomycetes bacterium
CAATCTGCGCTTCCAGACGGCGACCGGACAGCTCAGCAACAATCATCGGCTGCGTACCGTGAGACAAGAGATCGCGCGCATCTACACGGTGCTGCGTGAACGTGAGCTGGGTCTGGCCACCGGGCCCGGCGGTGAGGATTCCTAAATGGCAGAAACAAAAGGCTCCCAACACACCGCGCCCACCGAGAAGCCGCGCGGCCGCCGCAAGACCGTGATCGGCTACGTGGTGAGCGACAAGATGGAGAAGACGATCGTCGTCGAACTCGAGTCGCGGGTGCAGCACCCCAAGTACGGCAAGATCATCCGGACCACCACGAAGGTCAAGGCCCACGACGAGGACGGTGTCGCCGGTATCGGCGACCGGGTCTCGCTGATGGAGACTCGGCCGCTGTCGGCGACCAAGCGCTGGCGCCTGGTGGAGATCCTCGAGCAGGCGAAGTAGACCCACGGGGGTAATGTCCACATCCGTGGCCACCCCCTTCACAGGTAAAATCGCTCTCGATATTCGCGACTCCGAACCGGATTGGGCGCCGTACGCGCCACCGACTGCGCCGCCGGACGCGCCCAACGTGCTCTATCTGGTCTGGGACGACGTCGGCATCGCGACCTGGGACTGCTTCGGCGGGCTGGTCGATATGCCGGCCATGACGCGCATCGCCGAACGCGGCGTGCGACTGACCCAGTTCCACACCACCGCACTGTGTTCGCCCACCCGGGCGGCGCTGCTCACCGGTCGCAACGCGACATCGGTGGGCATGGCTGTGGTTGAGGAGTTCACTGAGGGATTCCCCGGCATCAATGGCCGTATCCCCGATGACAGCGCGCTGATCTCGGAGGTGCTTTCCGAGCGCGGGTACAACACCTACTGCCTCGGTAAGTGGCACATGACGCCACTGGAGGAGTCCAGCCTTGCCGCCACCAAACGGCACTGGCCGCTGTCGCGTGGGTTCGAGCGCTTCTACGGATTCCTTGGCGGCGAGACCGACCAGTGGTATCCCGAACTGGTCTACGACAACCACCCGATCGAGGCGCCCGCCACGCCCGAGCAGGGGTATCACCTGTCGAAGGACCTCGCCGACAAGACCATCGAGTTCATCCAAGACGCCAAAGTGATCGCACCGGGCAAGCCGTGGTTCTCCTACCTGTGCCCCGGCGCCGGGCACGCTCCGCACCACGTCTTCAAGGAGTGGGCCGATAAGTACGCGGGCCGCTTCGACATGGGCTACGAGCGCTACCGCGAGATCGTGCTGGCGAATCAGAAGAAACTCGGCGTCGTGCCCGCCGACACCGAACTGTCGCCGATCAATCCCTACCTTGACGTCACGGGGCCCAACGGCGAACCGTGGCCGGCCCAGGACACCGTGCGGCCCTGGGACGGATTGTCCGACGAGGAGAAGCGGTTGTTCTCCAGGATGGCCGAGGTATTCGCCGGCTTCCTGTCCTACACCGATGACCAGATCGGCCGGGTGCTGGATTATCTGGAGAACTCCGGGCAGCTGGACAACACCATCATCGTGGTCATCTCCGACAACGGCGCCAGTGGCGAAGGCGGACCCAACGGCTCGGTCAATGAAGTCAAGTTCTTCAACGGTCTCATCGACACCGTCGCCGACAGCATGCGGTGCTACGACGAACTCGGCGGCCCGCAGACCTATAACCATTACCCGATCGGCTGGGCGATGGCTTTCAATACGCCCTACAAGCTCTATAAGCGCTACGCCTCCCACGAGGGCGGCATCGCCGACACGGCGATCATCTCGTGGCCGGCCGGGATCAAGGCCCACGGCGAGTTCCGGGACAATTACGTCAACGTCGCCGACATCACGCCGACCGTGTACGACCTGCTGGGTATCACCCCACCTGAGACCGTGAAGGCAGTCCCGCAGAAGCCACTGGAGGGCGTGAGTTTCAAAGCGGCACTGGATGATCCGACTGCCAAGACCGGTAAGGAAACCCAGTACTACACCATGCTCGGCACGCGTGGCATCTGGCACAACGGGTGGTTCGCCAACACCGTGCACGCCGCCACACCCTCGGGGTGGTCGAATTTCGACAAAGACCGCTGGGAGCTGTTCCACATCGAGGCCGACCGCAGTCAGTGCCATGACCTGGCGGCCGAGCATCCGGAGAAGCTCGAGGAGATGAAGAAACTCTGGTTCGCCGAGGCGGACAAGTACAACGGTCTACCGCTGGCGGACTTCAACATTATGGAGGTCCTCGGCCGGCAGCGGCCCTCACTGGCCGGTGATCGCTCCAGCTACATCTATTACCCGCACACCGCCCCCGTTCCGCTGGGCGCATGCGTCAACATCGCGGGCCGATCCTTCTCGGTGCTGGCCGAGGTCACGGTGGACTCCGCCGATGTTCAGGGCGTTTTGCTCAAACAGGGCGCTGGGCACGGCGGCTACACGCTGTTCATCGCCGACGGACGGCTGCACTTCGTCTATAACTTCTTCGGCGAGTTGGAACAGAAGGTGTCCTCGCCCGATCCGGTGCCCCTCGGTGAGCACATCCTGGGTGTCGGTTACGCACGCACCGGGACGGTTGAGGGCAGCTTCATTCCACAGGGCGACGCGACGCTGTACATCGACGGCGCCGCGGTGGCGACCCTCTCCGGGGTGAAAGCCCATCCCTTCATCTTCGGACTAGCCGGCGGTGGCGTCAGTGTCGGTCGAAACCTCGGACAGCCGGTCTCGTCGTCCTACTCCGCACCGTTCGAGTTCACCGGCGGAACCATCGCACGCGTTGTGGTCGATGTCTCGGGGGAGCCCTACATCGACGCCGAACGCCAACTGGCCGTCGCGTTTGCAAAGGACTGAGCATGCCGACTGAGTTGGTGGAGTTACCCGGCGGAGAGTTCGCGATGGGTTCGACGAGCTTCTACCCCGAGGAAGCACCGATCCATCTGGTGACGATGGCGCCCTTCGCGATCGAACGTTATCCGGTGACCAATGCGCAATTCGCCGAGTTCGTCGACGCCACCGGTTACGTCACCGTCGCGGAACGTCCGCTGGATCCAACGCTGTATCCCGGTGTGGCGCAGGAAGATCTGCTGCCCGGCGCGCTGATTTTTCGGCCCACCGCCAGTCCGGTGAACCTTAGCGACTGGCGGCAGTGGTGGGACTGGGCGCCCGGCGCGCACTGGCGTTGTCCCTACGGCGTCGGCAGCGACATCGCCGATCGACTGGACCATCCCGTCGTGCAGATCGCCTACCCCGACGCCGCGGCCTATGCGGCCTGGGCCGGCCGGCGATTGCCGACGGAGGCCGAGTGGGAGTACGCCGCCCGCGCCGGGTCTGTCACCGCCTACGCCTGGGGAGACGAGCCGACGGTGGACGGCAGGCTGATGGCCAACACCTGGCAGGGCAACTTCCCGTACCGCAACGACGGTGCCCAGGGAGTTGGCACGTCGCGCTGGGTCGGCAGTTCGCCGGTAGGGACCTTCCCGCCGAATGACTTCGGTCTGTTCGACATGATCGGCAATGTGTGGGAGTGGACGACGACGCTGTACTCCGAACGCGGCCACGTCGTGGATGCGCCGCCGAGTTCCTGCTGCCCCATTCCGGCCGAGCCGGACCCCACCGTCACCCAGGTGCTCAAGGGCGGTTCGCACCTGTGTGCGCCGGAATACTGCCTCCGCTACCGCCCGTCCGCGCGTTCCCCGCAGTCCCAGGACAGCTCAAGTACCCATATCGGCTTCCGCTGCGTCGCCGACCTGGGCTGACGTCGCTGAGCAATCGCCCCCGCCGAACAGACACAAACTCGCATGAATTGGGCTCTCTGAGTGCGAGTTTGTGTCTGCTCGCGGAGGGACCGTAGGCCGGATTTGGCCTGATGATGCCTTCTCGCCTAGTATTGAGCGGTTGCCTCGGGCAGACCTCGGCCGGCGTGGATTCCTCAAGAATTCGCCTCAGCCCTGCGTGCCCTGAAGCGACGAAGACCGCGCACGTGAGGTTGATTCGGCCTGTCCGAAAAGATTTGCCGTGCTCAACGCAAGGGAGTTCTGGTGATTCAGCAGGAATCGCGGATCAAGGTCGCCGACAACACCGGCGCCAAAGAGATTCTGTGCATTCGCGTGCTGGGCGGATCGGGTCGGCGCTACGCCGGTATCGGCGACATCATCGTGGCGACCGTCAAGGACGCCATCCCCGGCGGCAACGTCAAACGCGGTGAGGTGGTCAAAGCCGTGGTGGTGCGCACCGTCAAGGAACACCGTCGCGCCGACGGCAGCTACATCAAGTTCGACGAGAACGCAGCCGTGATCATCAAGAACGACAACGAACCGCGTGGCACCCGCATCTTCGGCCCGGTCGGGCGCGAACTGCGCGACAAGCGCTTCATGAAGATCGTCTCGCTGGCCCCGGAGGTGTTGTAGATGAAGGTCCACAAGGGCGACACCGTGCTGGTCATCGCCGGCAAGGATAAAGGCGCCAAGGGCAAGGTCCTCAAGGCGTACCCGGATCGCCAGCGGGTTCTCGTCGAGGGCGTCAACGCAGTAAAGAAGCACACCGCAAACTCCGCAGCAGAGCGGGGCGCGTCCTCGGGCGGCATCGTCACCCAGGAGGCGCCGATTCACGTCTCGAACGTCATGGTGGTTGACTCCGACGGCAAGCCCGCCCGCGTCGGCTACCGCGAGGATTCCGAAACCGGCAAGCGCGTTCGCGTCTCCAAGCGCAACGGCAAGGACATCAAGGCATGACGACAATGGAGAGCACCGAGAAAGTTCAGCCGCGGCTCAAGGCGCGCTATCGCGCCGAGATCAAGGACGCGCTGCACGCCGAGTTCAACTACGCCAACGTGATGCAGATCCCGGGCGTGGTGAAGGTCGTGGTCAACATGGGTGTCGGCGACGCCGCCCGCGACGCCAAGCTGATCAACGGTGCCGTCAACGACCTGGCACTGATCACCGGGCAGAAACCGGAGATCCGCAAGGCCACCAAATCCATCGCCCAGTTCAAATTGCGCGAGGGAATGCCGATCGGTGCGCGGGTCACCCTGCGCGGCGACCGGATGTGGGAGTTCCTGGATCGGCTGGTCTCGATCGGCCTGCCACGTATCCGTGACTTCCGCGGCCTGAGTCCCAAGCAGTTCGACGGCCACGGCAACTACACCTTCGGCCTTGCCGAGCAGTCGGTGTTCCACGAGATCGACGTGGATTCCATCGACCGTCCGCGCGGTATGGACATCACCGTCGTCACCTCGGCGACCAACGACGACGAAGGGCGAGCGCTGCTGCGTGCCCTTGGCTTCCCGTTCAAGGAGAACTGAGCAGATGGCAAAAAAGGCACTGGTCAACAAGGCCAATAAGAAGCCGAAGTTCGCCGTGCGGGCCTACACCCGCTGCAACAGGTGCGGTCGGCCGCACGCGGTGTACCGCAAGTTCGGGTTGTGCCGCATCTGCCTGCGCGAGATGGCGCATGCGGGTGAACTGCCCGGCGTGCAGAAGTCCAGCTGGTAGACGAGGAGTAGCGCCAGATGACCATGACGGACCCGATCGCGGATTTTTTGACCCGTCTGCGCAACGCCAATTCGGCGTTTCACGATGAAGTGACCCTGCCGCACTCGAAGATCAAGGCGAACATCGCCGAGATCCTCAAGCGCGAGGGCTACATCGTCGACTTCCACACCGAGGACGCTCGGGTCGGCAAGTCGCTGGTGGTCAAGCTTAAGTACGGCCCCAACCGGGAGCGCAGCCTCGCCGGTCTGCGCCGGGTGTCCAAGCCCGGTCTGCGGGTGTACGCCAAGTCGACCAACCTGCCGCGCGTTCTCGGCGGCCTGGGTGTCGCGATCATCTCCACGTCCGCCGGTCTGAGGACCGACCGCCAGGCCGCCCGCGAGGGCGTCGGCGGCGAAGTCCTCGCCTACGTGTGGTGAGAGGGGTTTAGACATGTCGCGTATTGGTAAGCAGCCCGTTCTGGTTCCGGCCGGAGTGGACGTGGTGATCGACGGGCAGAGCGTGTCGGTCAAAGGCCCCAAGGGTGCCCTGGAGTTAGCGGTCGCCGAGCCGATCAGGGTGGCTCGCGACGACGACGGCGCGATCCTGGTCAGCCGGCCCGACGACGAACGGCGCAGCCGCTCACTGCACGGCCTGTCGCGGACCCTGGTCGCCAACCTGATCACCGGGGTCACCGAGGGTTACACCACCAAGATGGAGATCTTCGGCGTCGGCTACCGCGTGCAGCAAAAGGGCAGCAACCTTGAGTTCGCGCTGGGCTACAGCCACCCTGTCCTGATCGAGGCGCCCGAGGGCATCACCTTCGCGGTGGAGAGCCCCACCAAGTTCTCGGTCTCGGGCATCGACAAGCAGAAGGTCGGCCAGATCTCGTCGAATATCCGCCGCCTGCGCCGCCCGGACCCGTACAAGGGCAAGGGCGTGCGCTACGAGGGTGAGCAGATCCGTCGCAAGGTCGGAAAGACAGGTAAGTAGTCATGGCTGAAACGAAGACCCCCACGCAGGGCGCGGCGATCGAGCGCAAGCCGGTAGGAACCACCGCCTCGGCGGCCCGCCGGGTGGCCCGACTGCGGCGGCACGCGCGGCTGCGCAAGAAGGTCGTCGGCACCGCCGAACGGCCCCGCCTAGTCGTGAACCGCTCGTCGCGGCACATCCACGTGCAGTTGGTCAACGACGCCAACGGCACCACTATCGCTGCCGCGTCATCCATCGAGGCCGACGTCCGCGCGGTTGACGGTGACAAGAAGGCGCACAGCGTGCGGGTCGGCCAACTGATCGCCGAGCGCGCCAAGGCCGCCGGTGTCGAGGCCGTGGTCTTCGACCGCGGCGGTAACACCTACGGCGGACGGATCGCCGCACTGGCTGACGCCGCCCGTGAGAACGGACTGAAATTCTGATGCGCTCGAACACCAACGGAAGGACCGCATAATGGCGGACCAGACTCCTGCCACCGAGGCGGCTCCCGAGTCGGCACCGAACACCGGCGGGCCCTCGGCGGGCACCCGGACCGATGAGCAGCGCAGCGGAGGCCGCGGCGATCGCGGCCGACGCGACGACCGCGGCGGAGACCGTGGCGGCCGCGGTGGCCGCGATGGCGGCGAGAAGAGCAACTACCTCGAGCGTGTGGTGACCATCAACCGCGTTTCCAAGGTGGTCAAGGGTGGCCGCCGGTTCAGCTTCACCGCTCTGGTCATTGTTGGTGACGGCAACGGAATGGTCGGTGTCGGCTACGGCAAGGCCAAAGAGGTGCCGGCCGCGATCGCCAAGGGCGTGGAGGAAGCCCGAAAGAGCTTCTTCAGGGTTCCGCTGATCGGCGGCACCATCACCCACCCGGTGCAGGGCGAGGCGGCCGCCGGTGTGGTCATGCTGCGTCCGGCCAGCCCGGGCACCGGTGTCATCGCCGGCGGCGCGGTGCGCGCGGTGTTGGAATGCGCCGGCGTGCACGACATCTTGGCCAAGTCGCTGGGCAGCGATAACGCGATCAACGTGGTGCACGCCACCGTGACCGCGTTGAAGATGCTCCAGCGTCCCGAGGAGGTGGCCGCTCGCCGCGGACTGCCGATCGAAGACGTCGCACCGCCGGCGATGTTGCGCGCGCGTCGAGAGAGCGATGCTGCGGCACGGCATGCGGTCGCGGCGTCGGTACGTGAAGGAAGCGCATAGCTATGACCCAACTCAAAATCACGCAGGTGCGCGGCACCGTCGGTGCGCGCTGGAAGCAGCGTGAGAGCCTTCGGACCCTGGGCCTGAAGAAGATCCGCCAGTCCGTGGTCCGCGAGGACAACCCGCAAACCCGCGGGCTGATCAAAGCCGTGCACCACCTCATCGAAGTTGAGGAAGTCTGATGACGATCAAGCTTCATGATCTGCGGCCCGCGCCGGGTGCGAAGACCCGCAAGACCCGTGTTGGTCGCGGCGAGGGCTCCAAGGGAAAGACCGCCGGCCGCGGCACCAAGGGCACCAAGGCCCGCAATCAGGTGCCGGTGGGGTTCGAAGGTGGGCAGATGCCGATCCACATGCGGCTGCCCAAGCTCAAAGGCTTCAAGAACCGGTTCCGCACCGCCTACGAGGTGGTCAACGTTGGCGACATCAATCGGCTGTTTCCCGCCGGCGGCGAGGTGACCCTGGCCGACCTGGTCGCGAAGGGCGCGGTTCGCAAGAACACCTTGGTCAAGGTGCTCGGCAACGGGAACATCTCCGTGAAGGTCGATGTGACGGCGCATAAGTTCAGCGACAGCGCTCGGGAGAAGATCAGCGCCGCAGGCGGATCCGTCACCGAGGTCGCCTAGCTCGTCGGGATGACGGTGACCCGGTAACGTCGGGGATATGCGCTCCTTCCTGCCCGGCGTCCCCGGCGACCTGCGCGGCATGGGTCGCCGCATCGATACTGCCCGTCATCACGGCGTCCCGAACGGCTGCATCCTCGAACTCGACCTGCAGTCGCTACCGCCGGAGACCTCCGGATTCGACCCGATGGCATTCATCGCCGGCGGTGGCCGCCCGCTACTGCTGCGTCAGGCTGTCGCCGCCATCCACCGGGCTGCTGAGGATACGCGCATCGCGGGACTGATTGCCCGCGTGCAGCTTTCAGCGGCCCCGCCCGGAGCCGTCCAGGAACTCCGTGAGGCTATCGTCGCTTTCACCGCTGTGAAGCCATCGCTCGCCTGGGCCGAGACCTACCCGGGCACACTGTCCTACTATCTGGCATCGGCCTTCGGCGAGGTGTGGATGCAGCCCTCCGGCACGGTGGGATTGATCGGATTCGCCACCAACGCGCTATTCCTGCGAGACGCCCTCGATAAGGCCGGCCTTCAGGCGCAGTTCATCGCGCGAGGGGAGTACAAGTCGGCGGCGAACATGTTCACGCAAGACCGCTACACCGAGGCACATCGGGAAGCCGACAGCCGCCTGATCGAAAGCCTGCACAATCAGGTGTGGCAGGGGATCGCTGAGTCCCGGCGGCTCGACGTCTCCGCTCTCGACGAACTCGCCGACCGCGCTCCACTGCTGCGCGATGACGCGCTTAGCGCCGCGTTGATCGACCGCGTCGGCTTTCGTGACGAGGCGTATCGCCGCATCGGTGAGCTGACCGACCCGGACGCCGACTCCAATCCCGACAGCGACGACGCGCCCCCGCGGCTTTTCCTGTCTCGCTATGCCCAGACCCGTCACGCCCAGACTCGCGGGCACGGACCGTCGCTGCCGGGCCGTAAGGCGAAGCCCGCCGTAGCGGTGATCACCGTGGCCGGTCCGATCGTCGGTGGCCGTGGCGGACCCGGGCTGTCGCCGTTCGGACGCTCGAGTGCCGGTGGCGACACCATCGCTGCCGCATTGCGAGAGGCCGGCGCCGACGACGACGTGAAAGCCGTTGTGCTTCGAGTGGACAGCCCCGGGGGCTCGGTTAGCGCATCGGAGACGATCTGGCGGGAGGTCTGCCGGGTCCGGGCGGCCGGCAAGCCGGTGGTCGCTTCGATGGGATCGGTCGCCGCGTCCGGCGGTTATTACGTCGCCATGGCGGCTGAGGTGATCGTCGCCAACCCAGCGACCATCACCGGTTCGATTGGTGTGATTACCGGCAAGCTGGTTGCCCGCGAGCTCAAGGACCGGCTCGGAGTCGGGTCAGAGTCGTTGCGCACCAACGTGAATGCCGATGCATGGTCGGTGAATTCACCGTTCACCGCCGAGCAGTACGACATGGTCGAGACCGAAGCGAATCTGTTCTACGACGACTTCGTGCGACGGGTGGCTGAGGCGCGGAAGATGTCGGTCGAGGATGTCGGCATTGTCGCTCGCGGCCGGGTGTGGACCGGAGCGGACGCAATCGAACGCGGCCTGATCGACGAACTGGGCGGACTGCGCACCGCGGTGCGCCGTGCGAAGGTGCTCGCCGGTCTTGATATCGACGCGACGATTCACCTGGTCGACTACCCGGGTTCTTCGGTGCTGGACTTCCTGCGGCCCAAAGCCTCCTCCCAGCCGGCCGCCGCGTCGCTGCCGGACGCGGTCGCGGCTGTTGCTTACCGGTCGGTGCTCACCGCGGTGGACAGCGGCGAGCGGTCACTGACCGGAACCACTGCATTGTGGGTGGGCGAATTCCGGTTTTGACGGCATCAGCGGCTGGCGCTGATGTAGACGATCTCCCCGAGAGGGCCGTGGTCGCCGCGGTCGGGCGGCGTCAGATTACTGCGGAGGAACAGGTCGTCGCCAGGTGTCCCGGTAACCAGCCAGCCCTTGAGGCCCAGGTATTCCATGACATTGCTGCGTGGGCCGGGGTAAACCAGCTCCGGCATGTCGATGTCGAGGCCTTGCAGTCGCATCGCCGCGGTCATCTCGCGGGCCTTGGCGGCGTCGAAATCGATGATCCCCGGGGCGTATTCGGTCGCCAGCGTGCTTCCCAGCGCGCTCAAACCGGTGATCAGATCGAGCAGGCCGTCCTGGGCGTCGGGCGGTAGGTAGATCAACAAGCCCTCGGCCAGCCAGGCGGTGGGGGTCGCGGGATCGAAGCCGGCCGCGATCAGCGCGGCAGGCCAGTCCTGGCGCAGGTCGATGCCTATGGTTCGGCGTTGCAGTGCGGGTGTCGCGCCGAGGTCGGCCAGCACGGTGGTCGTGAAGTCGATGACGGCGGGCTGATCGATCTCGTACAGCACGGTCTGCGGCGGCCAAGGCAACCGGTAGGCGCGGGAGTCCAGCCCAGAGGCCAGGATCACCGCCTGGCGGATGCCCGCGGTCGCGCACGCAGAGATGAAGTAGTCATCGAAAAACTTGGTGCGCAGGGCCATTCCGGCGATCATCGCCGATACCTCTTCGGCAGTGGTGTCGCCCCACTGCGCGGCCTCGAGGCCGCCATCGAGCATCGTGATGAAGAACTCGATGCCGACCGCACGGACCAGAGGCTCGGCGAATGGATCGTCGATCAGATGGCGCGGATCTTTGGTGGCCATCGCCCGGCCGGCGGCGACCATCGTCGCCGTGGCTCCCACCCCGGACGCCAGGTCCCACTTGTCGTCGTCGCTACGCGCCATGATCGGACGTCAGGCCAGCGTCGCTGAGAGGTA
>CAIWCQ010000122.1 GCA_903911165.1 uncultured Actinomycetes bacterium
GGCGGGCGCGTTCGGTGTCGCGGTCCGGGATTACCGGGGACGCCTCGGCCAGGTTTTCTACGCCTCCCCGCATCAGCCCCAAGTCCCTGCGCCACTGCGCGGCGAGGTCGCCGAACTCGGCCGCGTCCTCGGATACACCCCGCACCGGGAGGCACGGCCGACAATCGGCTCGGACGTTCCCCTACCCGACCGGCGGGACACGTTGCTGTCCAACATCTACAACTCCGGGGCGCTGCGGGAGGCGGGTTACACCGGCAAGGGCCAAACAGTCGTCGTCTTCGCCTTCGACGGGTTCGACCAACCCGATCTCGACGCCTATTCCGCCGAGTTCGGCCTAACGCCGCTAACCCCCCAGGTTGTCGGGGGGATGGCGTCCCAGCGAAGCGGCGAGGCCACGATGGACCTGGAACTCATCCATGCCCTCGCTCCCGACGCGAAGAAAGTTTTGATCAACGCTCGACCCACCGTCGAGTCGGACGGCTCCTACGAGAAGGTCGCGCGGATGATGGAGTCGGCCGACCGCGACTTCCCGGGGGCGGTGTGGAGTTTCTCCATCGGATGGGGTTGCGACAAGCTGATCACCGCCGCAGACCTGGCCCCGGTTCGATCGGCGCTGGCCACCGCGCTGAGCCGCGGCACCACGGCGTTCAACGCCAGCGGCGATCTGGCCGGCCTGGAGTGCAAGGGCGGGCAGAACTGGTCAGCGCCACCGAGTCCCGACGACATCGGACTCGACGCGGTGGCGTCGTTACCCGAGATGACCAACGTCGGGGGCACCACCCTGTCGACCGACAAGGACGGGCGGTGGATTTCCGAGCAGGCGTGGTTCGATGCTCCGCTGTCGCAAGGCACCGGCGGCGGGGTGTCCGCCCTCTTCGAGCGCCCGCCCTGGCAGGAGGGACTGGCGGTCGGCAAGGGCCAGGGCAGGCGGCTCACTCCCGATGTCGCCGCGGTCGCAGATCCCGACAACGCCATCGCGATCGTTTTCGGCCAGCAGCGGATGGCCGCCGGCGGCACCTCGATGTCCGCCCCCATCTGGGCCGGATTGGCGGCGGTGATGAACCAGTACCTCATTGAGAACGGCGGCCGGCAACTCGGCGAATTGAACCCGATGCTCTACGCGATAGCCGAGGGCGCGCCGCGGCCGGCGTTTCGGACCATCGCCCTGGGCGGCAACGCCGTCGACCTTGCCCAGCCGGGCTATGACTTGGTCACCGGCCTGGGTAGCCCCGACGTCGAGAACCTTGTCCAGAATGTACTCGACCTGCAGCGGCTGCGGCGCTGGGGATGAGCACGGGGGCGTGGTCCCGGATGCGGTGCCGCGGCTGCGCCGCTGACGTCCCGGCCGGTGACTTCTGCGGACTGTGCGGTTTCGACCAGGGGGGACCGGCCGGCGGGAAAGTCCGACTGCTTCGGCCCCGATCGTTCGTGTTCGCACAGGGGGAGAGGGTGCTTCGCCCCTATCTCCTGAGCTCGCTGTTCCCTCAGTTGCCGAGGCGCTCCCGCGCATCGTTTCGGATAGCCCTGATCATCGGGGCCATCGCGCTGGTCGGCCTGGCGGTGCTCAAGCTTTCCACCGCTGAGATGACCGTTGCCGCGCTTGGAGTGCCGCTACTGTTCGTCCTCTACCTGCGCGCCTGCAGCGGCGGCCGCAGCATCCCGCGAACGTCGCTGGTCGGGGCCGCGGCACTGGGCGCCGCACTGGGCGCCGGTTGGGAACTGGTCACCGATCAACTGGTTGCGCGCAGCTACACCGTTCCGATTTCGACGGATCTGGCGCTGCAGGATCTGGTGAGCCGGATGATCAAATTCACCTTCCTGCTGGCACTGATGATCGTTCCCGCCCTCGTGCTGCGGGTGTGGCCATCGCGAACGCGAAAGTCGTTGCACGGGTTTGCAATCGGCGCGCTAGGTGCGCTAGCCTTCACCGCTGCCGTGACAATGGCGAGGCTGACACCGCAGTTCACCAGCGGGCTCGTCGCCCATGACAGACCTGTCCAGGGACTTCTCGTACAGGCCGGCCTGATCGGCATGACGGTTCCGGTCACCGTTGCGGCCACGGGCGGGATTGCCGGAATCCTGCTGTGGTTTCGCCACCCAAGCGGCGGCGCGGCCGCGGGTCACCCCGGCCGGGTACGCCTGGTGCTGGCACTGCTGGTCGCAGGCGCGTTACTGGCTCAGTCCGGGCTCGGGCCTTTCGACGTCACCCGCCGTTTCTGGCCGGGATTGACCGAGGTCTGGATACTGGTCATCCATCTGGCGATAACGCTTCTCGTTCTGGTTGCGCTGCGGATCGCGCTGCAAATCACGATGCTGCACGAGGCCCACGATCCGGTCGACGAGGCCGCGTCGCTGACGTGTGCACAGTGCGGGCGTGTGGTCGCCGAGATGGTGTTCTGTTCGGAGTGCGGAGCGGCCATGGTCGCATCGGATCGCCCGTCGCGGCGACCGAGCACCGACTGGGTGGTGAGCCGGTGGGTGACGGCGATGGGAGCGATTGTGCTGGTGCTCAGTGCGATCGAGTTCACGCTCACGCCGACGACGTCGAACTATCTGTGCCCACCGGATTGCGGTCGGCCGCTGTCGAGTCTCCCCTTCGAGAACAATCCACGCTTCACAGCGGCCGGCGGCGAATTCTCGGTGGGCTACCCGGGCAGTTCGGCCTACCGCGTCGTCACCGAAGCCACCCGAGTCACCGCCACGTGGACCGCCGGAGATGGCGGAGTGATGCAGTTCTTCTCCGAACCCGCGGCCGGCCGCTCACCCCGCGATATCGCCAAGGCGACGGTCAAGAAGTCCTATCCGGATGCCACGGTCGCCTATGAGATTCCTAATGCGATGGTGGGCTATCAACCTGGATATGGCGAGATCTACGACTACTGGCCACAGAACCCAAGCGCGCGCAGCAGCCGAATCCGGATCCTCGTGATGGTCGCGGTGAAAGACGACCTGGCGCTGATCGCCTCTGCGGAAGGTCCCTTCCGCGAGTTCGGGCCGGACTCCGGACCCGGACATCCGTCCGGGGCGAACCTGCAGATCGCGGAAGACATGGGCCGCTACGTCAACAGCTTCACCTGGCCTGGTGACCCGCCGCGATGACAAGGGGACCCGATGTCGTCACAATTGACCGGTGCGTGAAGTTCTCGACGAACTGATCGCGATCCGCCGTCGCGGGGGCATGGCGGCGATCGCGACGGTTGTTGGCACCCGGTGGTCCACGGCCCGGTCCGTGGGCGCCTCGATGCTGGTCACCGATTCAGGTGAGGTGGTCGGTTCGGTGGGCGGCGGTTGCGTCGAGGCCGAAATCTTCGCCGCCGGCGAGGAGGTTCTCCGCCATGGCGTTGCACAGTTGGAGACTTACGGTGTCAGCGATGACGATATGTTCGCGGTCGGCTTCACCTGCGGCGGCGTCATCGACGTGTTCATCGAGCGGGTGGACTCCGCGACCTGGCCGGAACTCGAGGGAATCGCGTCGAGTATCGCCGCGCGGGAACCAGTGGCGATCGCAACCATCGTCAAAGGCGGGCGCTGCGTCGGCCGGCGGCTTGTGGTCCGTCCCGACCGCACCGAGGGCACGTTGGGCACGGCCAGGCTCGACGAAACCATCCGCGAGGAGGCCCTCGCGATGCTCGCCGCCGGCGCCACCGCGACACTGCACCACGGACCGGACGGTAGGCACCCGGGCCCGGAACTTGAGGTGTTCGTCACGAGCTACGCCCCGCCTGCGCAACTGTTCATCTTCGGGGCCGCCGACTTCTCGGCACCGCTGGTGCGGGTCGGCAAGCTGCTCGGATTCCGGGTGTCCGTCTGCGATGCGCGCCCGGTCTTCGCGACCCGGAAGCGGTTTCCCGACGCCGACGAGGTCGTCGTGGACTGGCCGCACCGGTGGCTGGGCAACCAGCAGGTCGACGAACGAACGGTGATCGCCGTGCTCACCCATGACCCGAAGTTCGATGTGCCGGTACTGCGGGTCGCGCTGCGGTCCAAGGCCGGCTACGTCGGCGCGATGGGCTCCAGGGGCACCCACGAGGACCGGCTCTCCCGATTGAAGGCCGCCGGGATCACCGACGCCGAGTGCGATCGACTGCACTCGCCGATAGGCCTGGACCTCGGCGCCCGGACCCCGGAGGAGACGGCGATTTCGATCGCCGCGGAGATCGTCGCGGCCAGGTGGGGTGGATCGGGATCGCGCCTGACCGGCACCACCGGGCCGATCCACCCCGCCGGCCCCGCGGCGAGACGGCAATGACGATGGCCGGTCTGGTTCTGGCCGCCGGTGCCGGCGTGCGTTTCGGCGGACCGAAGGCGCCGTTCGTCCTCGACGGGTTGCGCCTCGTCGATCGTTCGGTTCAGCTACTACGCGGAGCCGGATGCGCGCCGGTAATCGTCGTGCTCGGCGCCTGGGTCGGCGAGGTCCCGGATGCCGTTGTGGTGATCAACGACAACTGGCCGGCCGGAATGGGGTCGTCGCTGAGGACTGGGCTGGCGGCGCTGGAAGGCTCGCGCGATATCGACTCGGTGATCGTGACACTCGTCGACCTCCCGGGACTGACCGCCGACGGAGTCCGGCGAGTCTGTGACTGTCCGGCGGCGATCGCGGCGGCTACCTTCGGCGGCAAGCGCGGACATCCGGTGAAGCTGAGCCGCGCGCATTGGGCCGAGGCGCTGGCCGCGGCCAGCGGTGACGAGGGTGCGCGCCGGTTCCTCAACGGCA
>CAIWCQ010000123.1 GCA_903911165.1 uncultured Actinomycetes bacterium
CATTCTTCATTCTTCATTCTACATTCTGCATTCCCGAAAAAACGGCCAGGCGGAAGGAATGCACACCCTCCGCCCAGCCGCCGCGCGTCCAGGGCGATGTCCGCGCAGATCCATCCTCACGGGCTCGGCTTGATCGTCTTCCGAATCACCCGCACTACCACATTCGTGGCATCGGCCGTAGCGTTTCCGTTGCTGATCGAATAGATCCGCAAGTAAGCCGCCGACCCCAGTATATCCGCCGTCAGGTTCGTATAGGCCACCAGCGCCGTCGTCCCATTGAGCGCCGTAGCCCAGGTCAACGTCGGCGGCGTCTCCCACACCGTCCCATCCAGGCTCCGTTGCAGCGTCAGCGTGATCGCCCCCGTCCCCGCCGCATTCCCCTGGCACTGCAACTCGATCCCCGCCCGGTCGCTCTTCGACAAGTACGCCGAGTTGCCGCTCACATTGGCGGTCGTCAGATTCGACGCCGTCACCTTATTCGTGACCACCAGGTCCGTGATCCCCACATCCGCCAGCGCCACCGTCGCTACCATCGCGATCGCGGCCACCAACAGGCTCTTGAATACTTTCTTCATAGTTTCTCTTTCGTGTCTCGGATTTCTGCTTTCTACTTTCCCAATTCCTGCTTTGGCTTATGCCGAGATCAGCCGCTGCCCGGCATTCACCTGCCCGGCCGCCACTCCATACATCAGCGCCATCCGCGACTCCGCAAACCCCAGCTTGTGGTCCACGTACTGCACCTGCATCACCGAGAGACCCAGATCCGGGTCCGTGATCGTCGTCACGCTGCCGTAGGAGGCCCCGGGCAGAATCGACGCGTAGTCATTCGGCAACCGCGCCGCAATCACCAGCGCCGACTTCGAGAACCCAAACCCAGCCAGGTTGCCAGTCACCGGCAGATTCGGAGCGTCCACCACGGCAAACCCATGCACGTCCGGCAGCACACCTTCCTCGATGATCGCCGGCCGTTGGAAGGCCGCCAGCGTCACAATCGCCGAGTCCTTCGCCAACGCGCCGAAGTAATCGCTGTTCAGCAACAGCGTCCGGTTCGCCGACCCAATCGGCACACCGCGCTTTTGCAGCGCCACACCCATGTCGATCACCTCGGCCCGGCCGAAGCTCGCCTTGTCCGCCTTGATCGGCGTGCTCGTGAAGTTCGCCGCCGTCACCACGGCATACAACGCATCTACCATGTCCTTCGCCAGGCAGTAAGCCGCTGCCGGAGCAAACTCGTCAAACAGCCGGCGCATCGTCCCCGCGAGCTGATTCTCATGGAACCGGATCGGCACACCCTTGTGCGCGTTGATCACCACACTCACGTCCGTGGCGGCGGGATTGCTCCCCGGCGTAGTCCAGCCCGTCGATGTGCTATACGTCGCAATCGTCGGGATCGTCAGATACCGAGTCATCACGGTCTGCCCGTAAGATGCCGGCTGATCACTGAAGTCTGACGTTACCCGCTTCAGCGCCGGGAACTGATACTTGAGCAACTCCAACGTCCGCTGTGCCACCAGGTCGCCCACCAGGCTACCCAGGTCTGCGTCCGTGGTAGTCGCCGCGGTAATCGGCATCCCGCCAAACTCATCCAGGTTCTTCCGAATGCTCGCGTAGATCTGCGCGGCCTCGCTGGTCAAGCAGGTGGTCTCCTCGGTCCTCTGGGAAGACGATTGTAAGGCCGCGG
>CAIWCQ010000124.1 GCA_903911165.1 uncultured Actinomycetes bacterium
GCCGGCGTGGCCGACCTGGACGACGGCGCCGGGCATCCGCGGTGCCGCAATCGCATCTTCGACGAGTTGTGCGACGGCAGAGAAATCACCGTCGGGCACCACGGGTGCGGTCACCGGTGGCGCCAGGGCAGCCGGTGCGGTTGTTGACGGTGCGACAGGGACCGGCGACGGTGGCGTCGCACGCCCGCAGGACGTGGCCGCAGCGAGGCCGAACACAACGACGCCGATGACGCAGCGCCGCGCGCGGGACGATCCGGACATCATCACCGAACGGTAGTCGGACGCGGGTCAGCCGTTGCTGTAGACGCGGGTGGGCGCAACGAGCACTACGGTGCGCCGTTGCTGCGCCATGGTGCGGTCATACTCGGCCCAGTCGTCATGAGTGCCGCCACAGGCGGTGAACGCCGCCCGTAGCAGCAGGCGAAGGTCATCGGCGTCGCTGAGGAAGCTCTGCGGGTCATCGGGTCCGGCCAATTCGCCCCTGCCCTCCACGGTCGCCCATTGCCAGCCGCTTCGGAAGGTCAGCGCAATTTGAGGGCGTGCCCGCAGGTTGATCAGCTTGACCGGCCCGTAGGTGACGAACGCGAGAACCGGCTCTGCCGTCGCCGGGTGCGCGATGATGCCAGCGTTGATTAGGGACGCCTGGATGGTCTGGTCGGCGCGCAACGTCGACACCACCGCCAGGCCGCGATCCGCCTGAGCAAGGGCAACGGCATCCTGCAGTGTGGGCATCCGCCAAGGATGTCACCGTCCGCGCGCCCGCAACCATGAACCCGTCAGCCCGGTGATCAACAACACCGCTGGGGTAGACCACGGCCGCGGGATTTCCCGCGGGTCTCCTGCCTTAGGCTCGGCTCACGCACCAGGAGGGGCACATGGAACAATTCGACGTCGCCATCATCGGAACAGGTTCGGGGAACTCGATTCTCGACGAGCGTTACGCCGACAAGCGCATTGCCATCTGCGAACAGGGCGTCTTCGGGGGCACCTGCCTGAACGTGGGGTGCATCCCCACGAAGATGTTCGTCTACGCCGCGGACGTGGCCCACACTGTCCGCGAGTCCGCCCGCTTCGGTGTCGACGCGCACATCGACGGCGTGCGCTGGCCCGACACCGTCTCGCGGGTATTCGGTCGCATCGATCCGATAGCCGAGGGTGGGGAGAAGTACCGGCGAAGTACTCCGAACGTCGCGGTGTACGCCAGCCACACGCAGTTCGCCGGCCGGACCGCGGAGGGCTTTCGACTGCGCACCCACGCCGGCGAGGAATTCACCGCCGAGCGTGTCGTCATCGCCGCCGGATCACGAGCGATGGTGCCCGAGGTGATCGCCGACTCCGGGGTCGAGTTCCACACCAGTGACACGATCATGCGGATCCCCGAGTTACCCGAGCATCTGGTGATCGTGGGCGGCGGATTCATCGCCGCGGAATTCGCCCACGTCTTCTCGGCTTTGGGCAGTCGCGTCACCGTGGTGATCCGGGGCGCCGCCATGCTGTCGCACTGCGACGACACGATCCGTGACCGGTTCGCCGACATCGCCGCCAAGAACTGGGATATTCGCAGCCACCGCACGACGGTCAACGTGCGCCGGGATGGCCGCGAGATCGTCACCGGACTTGACGACGGCTCGAGCGTGCGCGGCGACGCGTTGCTCGTGGCCACCGGACGTATCCCCAACGGCGATCTGCTTGACGCCGAATCGGTCGGGGTCGCACTCGAGGGCAGTCGCGTTGTCGTCGATGAGTACCAGCGCACATCGGCGCGGGGCATCTTCGCCCTGGGCGACGTGTCGTCGCGCTACCAACTCAAACACGTGGCCAATCACGAGGCCCGAGTGGTGCAGCACAATCTGCTGCAGGACTGGGACGACACCGCCAACATGGTGGCGTCTGACCACCGGTATGTGCCGTCGGCGATCTTCACCGACCCGCAAATCGCGGCCGTCGGATTGACCGAAAAGCAAGCATTGGCAGCCGGTTTCGACATCAACGTCAAGGTTCAGGATTACGGCGACGTCGCGTACGGCTGGGCGATGGAAGACACCACCGGGATCGTCAAGATCATCGCCGACCGCGGCACCGGAGCGATCATGGGCGCGCACATCATGGGCTATCAGGCAGCCACCTTGATTCAGCCGTTGATCCAGGCGATGAGTTTCGGACTGACGGCCCACGACATGGCCTGCGGCCAGTACTGGATTCACCCGGCGTTGCCCGAAGTGATCGAGAACGCGCTCCTGGGACTGGGCGGCGAACCTGCCGATCCGGCCGCGCGGGCACACTGAACGGCCGGGGCATCACCTGTCGCGGGCGCGCCAACTGCGAAATCCGCGATGGGCGGCGAACGCGCCGATTATCGCGGTCAGGCACCAGATACCGATGGCCACGTAGGCCAACGGTGAGTTGAGGTCTGAGATCGACGCTCCCAACGCGGTGTAGACGAACGCCCGCGGTACCGATCCGATGGCGGCCCCGATCGCCATCTGCCACAACGGAAGTCCGAACGCACCGAACGTGTAGGAAGCCAGCGCATCGGAGACACCGGGAACGAAACGCTGCCCGACAACTGCCCACAGCCCGCGTCGCTGGATCTGTGAGTCGATACGTTCTGCCCACTGCGCTCCGATTAGCGCCCGTGCGCTGTCTCGGCCCGCGTGCCTGCCGACCAGGGCGGCGATCGTCGCCGTCAACACCGTCGAAGCCAGCGTCACGAACGTGCCGAGCACCGGCCCGAACAGAAATCCGCTTCCGGCCGCAAGCAGTGGACCGGGGACGAATATCGCGGCCAGGGTGGCGGCGATCGGGATGTAGAGCAGTGGAGCGACGGGCCCGGCCCTGGCGATGGCATCGCGGACCGCCTCGATGTCGATGACTCGCTGGACGGCGACGAGATAGAACAGCGTCAACAGGAAGGCCGCGAAGACCGCAAGCCGCAGGATGTGCTTTCGCCTGCTGCCGGTCGCAGTGTCCTCGCCGGACGCGCTGGTCACGCCGCCGATACTACGGCCCAGACAAGGGGTTCGCCGACCCCTTGCAGTCGTCACGAATTGGCCCTACACCAGGGACCCCCGAGTCGGCATCGTCTGATGCGGAGCATCGCGGGGTGTAGTTTCCGCTTCATGTTGGAAGCCGCACTCTTCGGTGCCATCGCCCAATCGGCTCTCGTCGTCGGAGCCGTGCTGGTGTGGCGGTTCCCATCACTCAAGCGCCCAGTAATTGTCGGTGGCCTGATGGCTTTCGGCGCAGGCGCGGTCATCTCGGCTGTCACCGTCGATCTCGTTGCTGTCTCCTACAAAGAGGCCGGAGCAGGCCCAACTGCCCTGGGTATCGGCATCGGCTGTCTCATCTACTTCGGTATCATCGCTCTGCTTGAGCGCAAGGGTGACATAGAGCATGCGGCTGAGGCGCTCGAAGCCACCGAAGTCGCACCAAGCCCCGCGGGGCACGGCGAAGTAGTGCACGGTGCCTCCAAGAAAGAGGCCAGAAATCTCACTATCGGCATGGTCATCGACGGCGTCCCTGAGTCCGTCGCGGTTGGCTTGACCTTGCATACGGCGACTTCGGGCGTCTCTGCCGCGCTGGTCGGCTCCATCTTCATCTCGGCTATCCCCGAGGCAATCGGCATCGCTGCTGCACTACTTGCCGGCGGTATCGCCATGGGCAAGATCCTGCTGAGGTTCGCCTCAATCGTCGTCATCGGAGCGGTCTTCGCGGCCGCTGGCTACACCCTGCTGGACGGGTCATCAGACGCGATGCAGGCGATAATCCAGTCCATCGCGGCGGGCGCGCTCCTCGTGGTCGTCATCAACGAGATGATCCCGATCGCGGTGCGAAACGTGAAGAACTGGGCCGGAGTTATCGGCGCCGCGGGCTTCGTGTTCTCTGCCGGACTCACCTGGTTTGCGGGGGGCTAGGCCGAGAGGTTCTGCGCCCAACTCACCAATCGCGGCGTCGCGGGGTCAGCGGAAGCGGACGTCCAACGTCGCCAGACCGAAGATCTTTCGGCTCTCGGATTTCGCGGAGACCAAAATGACGCCGGTGCGCGATTCGGGATCCAGTGACTTGATCCGGCCGCTGAACTCGATATCGGTGCCATCGCTGGCCGACACGATGGCGGGCGCAGATAGTCGCACCGCGTAGCGCGTGACCGCCCCTGGATCCCCCGTCCACGCCGAGACGAATCCTGCCCCCAACCCCATGGTGAGCATGCCGTGGGCGATGACATCGGGTAGTCCGGCCAGCTTGGCGATGCCCTCGTCCCAGTGGATCGGATTGGCATCGCCGGCCACGCCGGAATAATTCACCAGATCGCCGCGGGACAGCCGGGTGTGGCGCACGCCCAATTCGTCGCCGACGGTGAGTTCATCGAAGTTCGCCGTGCCGGGCGTTCGGGACGAGTCGTCGGCAATCCGGATCCGGCCTTCGGGGCGCACTGTTTTGGTGTACTCGCCTTCACCGACGGCCATGATGTCCATGTCGTGCATCATCATTTTCGACACGGCCGCTTTGACCGCCGGGTTGATGTCCTCGGAGGTGACGCCGACGACGGTGGTGTGCAACGTATGCACGCGATCCCCAGCCGCATCGGTGAAGGTGTTCGTCACGGTGATCAGGTCCCTGCCGGCGATCCGGCGCACCGCAGTCAGTTCGACGTCGATATGCAGTTCGTCCCCGGCAACGATGGGGCGGTGCTGCTCGAACACCTCTTCGGTCTGCACGTAGGTGTCGTAGCCGACGACCACCGACTCGAACATCAGGCGATTGCAGGACATCCCCGGAGTTGAGGTGAAGGTCAGCGGTGCCACCAGTTCCGAATAGCCCAGCGTCGCTGCGGCATCGACATCCCAGTGCACGGGGTGGTAGTCCTGCACGGCGCGGGCGTACTCACGGACCTTCTCACGGCCGACCAGATAGGTGCCGTCCATCTGGTAGTAGTGGCCGACCCGGGATTCGAGATCCGGCGTCTCTGATGCTGCGGTCATGAATTCGCCCAACTGTCTGTCGGCCTGTTCGCGCAAGCCGAATCTCGTCACCCTAGCCGCGCTACTGCTCCAACTGGACGACCGTGCGCGATTGAAGATTCGGGGCGATCATTTCCGCGAGAATCCGCTGATGTTCCGGATGATCGCGATAGGCGATGAAGGATGCACGGTCGTCGAATGTGCCGACCACCGCGAAGTCATTGGCCCCCGGCGTGAGGCCGACGTCCGACCCGCACAGATAGCTGCGCACACCATCGAAACGTGCGACCAGACCGCGAAGTGCATCGGCGATCCCGCGGTCGTCGTAGTCCTCGTCGCGCCACTTGAAAGTCACTACGTGAGTGAAAGCCATGGGTTCCACTGTAGAGACCATGGGTATCTGTGGGTCGGCTCCACGGGTGCGACGATAGAGCCATGACCGCAACGCTGGTCGCCAAGAACCTGGCGGGCGGATTCGCCCACCGCACCCTGTTCGAGGGCCTGGACCTGACCGTCGCGCCGGGCGACGTCGTCGGTGTCGTCGGTGTCAATGGTGCCGGCAAAAGCACACTGCTGCGGATCCTGGCCGGCGATGTCGAGCCACTCGACGGCACGGTCAACCTTGCACCGGCCGATGCCTTCGTCGGGTGGCTTCCCCAAGAGCATCAGCGGGTAACCGGTGAGACCGTTGCGGGCTACATCGCGCGCCGTACCGGGTGCGCCGCGGCGACGCAGGCGATGGAGGCGGCGGCCGCGGTCCTGGCGGATCCGGGTACTGCCGCGACCGGTGATGATGCAGCTGATGCCTACTCCGCGGCGCTGGATCACTGGCTCGCCACCGGCGCGGCGGATCTCGACGAGCGACTGCCGGCCGTGCTGGCCGATCTGGGCCTGGACTCTGCTGCGATCCGGCCGGAGTCGACGCCGATGACCGCATTGTCGGGCGGGCAGGCGGCGCGGGTCGGACTGGCCGCCCTGGTGCTGTCGCGGTTCGACATTGTCCTGCTCGATGAGCCGACCAACGATCTGGATCTCGACGGACTCGCTCGGCTGGAGGAGTTCGTCCGGGATCTTCGTGGCGGGGTGGTGCTGGTCAGTCACGACCGTGAGTTCCTCGCCCGCAGCGTTACTCGCGTGCTGGAGCTGGATCTGGCGCAGAACACCACCACCGTTTTCGGCGGCGGGTACGACAGCTATCTGGAAGAGCGTGAGGTCGCCCGTCGGCACCGCCGGGATGAATACGACGAGTTCGCTGACAAGAAGGCCGACCTGGTGGCGCGCGCACGAACCCAGCGGGAATGGTCGAGCCAGGGTGTGCGCAATGCGATGCGCAAGGCTCCGGACAACGACAAGATCCGGCGACGCGCAGCGACGGAGTCCAGCGAGAAGCAGGCGCAGAAGGTGCGGCAGATGGAGAGCCGGATCGCCCGCCTCGCCGACGTCGCCGAACCGCGCAAGGAGTGGACACTGGAGTTCACCATCGGCTCCGCGCCCCGGTCGAGTTCGGTGGTGGCCACCCTCGACAATGCTGTTGTGCGGCAGGGGGATTTCGTCCTCGGACCGGTCTCGGTGCAGGTCGATGCCGGCGAAAGAATCGGGATTACCGGACCCAACGGCGCCGGAAAGTCGACGCTGCTGAAGCTGCTCCTTGGTCGGCTACAGCCAGACGAGGGCCGGGCAAGCCTGGGCGCCAGTGTCGCCATTGGCGAGATCGACCAGGCCCGTGCCGACTTCTCGGGTCCCGGGCGACTCGTCGACCGTTTCGAGCAGTGGGTGCCGTCCTGGTCGACCGCCGATGTGCGCACCCTGCTCGCCAAATTCGGGCTGCGCGCCGACCATGTCGAACGTGCAGTCGAGGAACTGTCTCCCGGGGAGCGCACCCGCGCCGGCCTTGCGCTGCTTCAGGCTCGCGGCACCAACGTGCTGGTTCTCGATGAGCCGACAAACCATCTCGATCTCGCCGCCATCGAACAGCTCGAACAGGCGCTGGAGAGCTATGACGGTGCACTGCTGCTGGTGACACACGACCGCCGGATGCTGGCGAACGTTCGGCTGGACCGTTCCTGGGTGGTCGACAACGGTCGGGTGGCGCAGCTGTAACCCGCCACGCCCAAGTGGGCGGCCCCAATGGCCGGGGCTGCAGGGGCACTCACAGCGACAGTGTCGTACCCGTCTCGCGTTCGGCGAACTCCCACAGTCGCGCGGCATCGTCGTAGTCGCAGGCCACGGCAGCCCGGCCACTGAGTGTCGGACCGCCTTTGAGCCCCCAGCGGCTGTCGATGCCGACATAGCTGCCCGGGGGGATCGGCTCAGTGATGCAGTACAGCGTCGGCGCGGCACCGGCGTCGAGGTCATTGGCCAGAATGCCGGCTGCCGATCGGACCACCGTGTGAAAGGCCGCCATGACCCTCTCATCGGAGACGTGCGACAGGTTCGACGCCACCCAGCCGGGGTGGGTCAGGTAGGTGTGCACCGGTGAGTCGGCGGCTCGCAACCGCCGGTCCAGTTCCAGCCCCCAGAGCATCACCGCGAGTTTCGAGCGACCGTAGGCCGGAAACGCTGACCATTTGCGGGATCGCAGGTGTGGATCGTCGAAGGCGATGGTGGCGGTGCGGTGCGCGTCGGATCCGACGTTGATGATCTGCGAACGGACCCGCGGGAAAAGCAGATTGGTCAGAGCGAACGGGCCGAGGAAGTTGGTGCCCATGGTGGTTTCGAAGCCGTCGACGGTATCGGTGCGGTGCTGGGCGACCAGGCCGGCGTTGTTGATCAGAATGTCCACCTCGCCGTCGAACAGCGTCGGGAACGCCCGCACCGATGCCTGATCGGCGAGGTCGAGTTTGACCACCGAGGTGTCACCGCCCATCTCGGCGGCGCGCTGGGCTCCGAGTTCGAGATTGCGGACCGCCAGGATCACCTGGGCGCCCGCACGGGCCAGGGAGCGCGCGGTGGCAAGCCCCACCCCGTTGGTCGCACCGGTCACGATGATGCGCTTGCCGTTGAGATTGCCGAGTCGGCTCACCGACCACCGTGTCGTCACGGAGGGAGCCTAGCTACCGCGCAATTGCGCCAAACCGTTGACATGACAGATCCAGGCTGGTTGTCTTCGGCCGGTGAGCGCCCGCGCGAAGAGCAGGCTGGGCCGGTGAGCGACGCTGCCCGTGAGATCGAGAACCTGGTGTACACCTATGCCGAGTTGCTGGATGCCGGTGATCTCGACGGGGTCGCCGCACTCTTCGCGCACGGCCGGATCTGCGGGGTCGAGAACGGCCCGCCCGAGACCGTGTTCGCCGGCGCTGAACGGGTGCGGCAGATGTACGAGATGGCCACCCGGATCTACCCGGACGGCACTCCCAAGACCAAGCACCTGACCAGCAACGTGCGGATCCGCGTCGACGAGGCTGCGGGCACCGCGGAGAGCACGGCCTACTACTGCGTGACCCAGGCCACCCCTGAGTTCCCCTTGCAGATCATCGTGACCGGGCATTACCACGACACCTACCAGCGGATCGACGGGGTGTGGTGGTTTGATTCCCGGACGATGTTCGTCGACCAGGTCGGCGACACCAGTCAGCACCTGAAGTTCTGAGCGCGGTGACCCATCCGTTCGACGCGGCCGCGATCATGGCGGCCGCACAGCAGAAGGAGGGTCTGGCCGACTGGGGTCCGCTCCCGTTCGAGGGGCCACTGAACATGCTCACCGCCAGTTACGCCGCCGCCGATCTGAACGACGTCGGTGTGCACGTCCTGCGGGCCGGTGTGGTTCACAGTCTGCGGATGAGGCTGCGCGCCCAGGAGTGGATCCGGCGCCACCCGGAGATTACCGAGGAGCGGATCCTGGCTCCCGTCGTCGTGGTGGGCATGATGCGTAGTGGCACCACCTTGCTGCAGCGCCTGCTGGGCTCCGACGACCGCTTTCAATGCGCCTACGGCTGGGAGGTGGTGGAGGTCGCACCCAAGCTTGACGGCCAGTGGCCGCCGGCCGCGGCCGAGGACCCGCGGATCGCGACCAGTGAGCGGCGGGAGGCGATCTCGCGGGAACTGGCACCGGACCTGTTCGCCATCCATCCGATGTACGCCCGGGAACCCGAGGAGGAGATCGTCTTTCTCGCCGACGCGTTCCTGTCTCACGTGCCCGAATCCGGTGCCCATGTGCCGGAGTACAAATCGTGGATCGACACCCAGGACTTCACTCCCGCCTACGCGTATCTGCACCGCATGCTGCAGTTCCTGCAATGGCAGAAGCGGCAGGCCGGCGCGATCCCGACCGCCGCGCGCTGGGTGCTGAAGTCGCCCGCCCATCTCGGCTATCTTGATGACCTGCGGGCCCGGTTTCCCGACCTGCACGTCGTCCACATGCACCGGGATCCGCGCGAGGCGATTGCCTCCGGCGCGAGTCTCAACACCGCCCTGCACGCCATGCACTCCGACCGGGTGGACAGCCACCGTATCGGCGCGGAGTGGCTGAGCCGGATGGGGTGGACCAACGACCGCGCCATGGGCACCCGGGCACGCTGGGCCGACGAGCCTGCCCGTTGCACAGACATCGAGTTCGGCGACGCCGTCGCCGACCCGATCGGTCAGGTGTCCCGGGTGTATGACGCGATCGGAGTGCCGTTCACCGGTGCCGCGGAGGCCGCGATGCGGCGCTGGCTCCAGCGTCGCCCGCCCGAACCCGGACGCCCGCCCTACGCACCCTCCGACTACGGACTCGACGAACAGCGAATCGACGAACGGTTCGCCGACTACAACAGCCGGTTCCGTTCCGGCGCGACCCCTGCGAGGAGAACCTGACATGACTGACTTCACCGGTGACCCCGTGGCGACTGCGTCGCAGCACGAACAGGAATTGGCCGCGCTCGAGCTCACGACGCATCCGGTTGTGCGGGCCGCCTACGTCAGGGTCGCCGAAAACTGGCTCGCCCGTTCGAAAGCGTCCGCCGCCATGCGGGCCTGCTTCGACGACGCCTTTGCCGAAGTGATGTTCTCGGCGGCGGTGTGGTCGTCCAACCAGGACACGTTGCGGCCGAAGGTCAGCTGCATCACCCGAATGGGACACCCGGTTTCCGGGCGCGCGATACCCGGATCGCGCTGGGGCATCGACAATCCCGACTCCGTCTACCGGGTGATCCCGATCTCCGGCGACCAGCGGTACGTGATCACCGGACGGGTCGGCCAACATCGGATGACGGAGAACTACTTCACTCTCTGGGATGCCAACATGGGCACTGTAGCCGTGCTCAACGGCCGCACCATGGAGGTTGGATCGGACGGATCGTTCACGATCACGGTGGACTCCGAGCCTGCGGGTGATCGGCCGAACCATGTACAGACCACGCCGGAGGCGCACGAGTTCTACATCCGCGACGTGTTGCTCAACTGGGACCGCGATGACGCGAACCATCTTGCCGTGCAACGCCTCGGTGAGCCGCCATTGATTCCCGCGCGCACACTTGACGAGCAGGCGGAAGCCACGGCTGACATGATGGCCCACTTCGCGAACTTCACCGGCAAGCTCAGCCACGGTGTGTACAAGATGGAACCCAACAACTTCAATCTCGCCTGGTCGGCCGACAAGGTCGGCGCCATGCGTAATCAGGTGTACGTGATGGGCCGCTTCGACCTGAGCCCCGGCGAGGCTTTCGTGGTCGACGTCAGCGACGGCGGCGCCGAGTACTTCACCGTTCCGTTGAGCAACATTTGGGGCACCACGCTCGACATTGTTGATCGCACCGGCAGCCTCAACAAGGCACAGTCGACGCCCAACGGCGACGGGTCCTACACCTACGTGATCGCGCCCACCGATCCCGGCGTCGCCAACTGGATCGACTCCGACGGACTCCGGGAAGGCATCCTTACCTTGCGGATGGCCGAGTTCGGCGGTGACGGGCCGGCGTCGGACCTCGGCGCACGCGGGAGAGTGGTGAAACTCGATCAGCTTGAACGGCAGGTGGAGGGCCTGCGCCGAGTGTCAGAATCCGAACGCGCGGTTGAGTTGGCCGACCGCCGCGCGGCCTACCTTCGTCGGCTTCCCGAAGGGACGAA
>CAIWCQ010000125.1 GCA_903911165.1 uncultured Actinomycetes bacterium
GCCGCTCGGACACGCCACCGCGGGAAATCCTACGGTCCGGCGCCGACTAGCCCAAATCGCGGTGGGCGGCGAAAAAGCCCGCCAAGAGATCCGCGCACTCGTCGGCCAAGACCCCGCCGCGCACGTCGGGTCGGTGCGTCAGTCGTCGGTCACGCACCACGTCCCACAGTGAGCCGACCGCGCCGGTCTTGGGCTCCCACGCCCCGAACACGACCCGGGCCACCCGCGCCATCACCAACGCGCCGGCACACATGGTGCAGGGTTCCACCGTCACCGCGAGGGTGGCACCGTCTAGTCGCCAGCCGTCGCCGCGCACCGCGGCGGCGGCCCGCAACGCCAGGATCTCGGCGTGGGCAGTGGGGTCGCCGAGTGCCTCACGGGCGTTGGCAGCGCGGGATAACTCCACTCCGTCGGAGCCGACGACCACGGCACCGATTGGCACGTCGTCGGGTCCGGCGGCCCTGGCTGCGGCGATGGCCGCGCGGATCAGCGCCTCGTCGGCGTCACCGGCAAACCCAGTCACCGATCCAGGCGGTCGAGGACCGCCGCGAACTCCTCGGCGAATCCCATCTCTCGGGCGATCCGGCCCAGCTGCTCATCGGCATAGAGGTCGGTTTCGTCGAGAATCACACTGAGGACCGCATTGGGCAACCCGACATCGGCAAGCACACCCAGGTCGCCCTCTTCGAAGGGGTCGGCGTCCTCGAGGTCCTCCATCGCGATGTCGGCGTCAAGTTTCTCCAGCGCCTCGGCCGCGATGTCATAGTCCAGCGCCGCGGTGGCGTCGGAGAGCAGCAGCAGGGTGCCCGACGGCGCGGGCCGGACGATCAGGAAGAACTCGTCGTCGATGTCGAGCAGTCCGAACACCGCTCCGGCGCTTCGCAATTCCCGCAACTCCGTCTCAGCAACCGCAAGGCTGGTCAGCGCCTCCGGGCTCATCGGGGAACATCGCCAGGTCGCATTCTCATGTACGACGGCCACAGCAAAGCCATCCGGGGTGTCTCCGGCGACCGGTGCCCCCTGCTCGCGACCAGCCCGCTGTGCATCCATGGGCGCTTACGGTAGTCGCAGAACGGAGAAGTTGACTAGCTCCCGGTCTAACTGCCGGGCGGATGTGCCAACCTGGGAAGCGTGACGAAGACCCCGGTGTGCGTACTCGGACTCGGCCTCATCGGCGGATCGGTGTTGCGGGCAGCGGTGGCGGCGGGCCGGGAGGCACTGGGCTACAACCGATCAGCACTGGGGTCCCAGGCGGCCGAATCGGATGGCTTTGCCGCCACCACCGACCTCTCGGAGGCGTTGGCCTGGGCCGCGAGCCGGGACGCGCTGATCGTGCTCGCGGTCCCGATGCCCGCGGCCGAAGGGTTGCTGCCGCGTATCAAGCAACTCGCCGACAGCTGCCCGCTGACCGACGTCATCAGCGTCAAGGGCGCGGTGCTGGAGTTGGTGGGCGCGGCCGGATTGCTCGACCGCTACGTCGGTGGCCATCCGATGGCCGGCACCGCACACTCGGGCTGGCAGGCCGGAGACGCCGCCCTGTTCCGCGATGCGCCCTGGGTCGTCAGTGTGGACGCCCACGTCGACGCCGCGGTCTTCTCTCAAGTAATGCACCTGGCCCTGGACTGCGGTGCGGTAGTGGTTCCGGCGAAGTCCGGTGAGCACGACACCGCGGTGGCGGCGATCTCGCATCTGCCGCATCTGCTCGCCGAAGCGCTGGCCTCAACCGCCGGCGATGTTCCGCTGGCCTTCGCACTGGCGGCCGGATCCTTCCGCGACGGCACCCGGGTCGCGGGAACCGCCCCGGAATTGGTGCGAGCGATGTGTGAAGCGAACGCCGAAGAGCTGATCCCCACCCTCGACCATGCGCTGGAGTTGCTGCACCGAACCCGTAACACCCTGGCGGACAACGGATCGGTCGCCGAGTTGGTCAGTAACGGTCACGCCGCTCACGTCCGTTTCGAGAACTTCTCACGGTCCGACATTCTCACCGCGGTGATCGGCGAGGATCACTGGCGGGAGCAACTCGCCGCGGCCGGGCGCGCCGGCGCGGTGATCAGATCCGCTCTGCCAAGCCGGGGTAGTCGAGAATGAACCCGTCGTCATCGACGACGATGGTGGTGTCGGCGACCGGGGAAATGAGTTTGATTCCGCCGCCACTCTCCGGATCGGAACTGCTGTAGCTGATCGTGGCCGGACCGACCGTCAGTTCCGGCAGGTTCACGTAAACCAGCGGCAGCGTCACCGCGTCGGCGTGGCGGTGCAGCCCGACGCGGCGGATGGGCAGGGCGTTGAAGAACGGGCTCAGGACGACGTCGACGTCGACGGCACCCTCATAGCTGTCCCGGGACTGGCCCTCATGGTCGGTGATGAGCCACATGTTCTCCTCGTCGCGGGAGATCGACAACTGCCGATCCCGTTCGGCGACGCTGACGGTCAGTGACAGCCGATTGGTGGCGCCGTTGTCATCAGTCACCAGGTCGTAGGAGGCGCTGAAGGCCGGGTGCGCTGCGGTCGCGGCCGCGGCGATTCGCCCGTGGGCCTTGATCCGGTTCCCGGAAAGCTGGACCCGAGTGGATTCGATCCGGGTGTCGTCGTGGGATCGCCAGGTCAGAATCGCCGGCCACGCACTCGCGGTCGCAGCATCGTCGGGACTCACCACCCTTCTACGTTAGGCGACGCGCCGCCACCGGGGGGTGAGGGGTCCCTGCCGCTGTAATCGGGCGTCCTGCGCGGCGGCTGGGTCTCCAGTCGCATCTCGTCATCGACAAGCGGCTGCGGAATCCGCCGCCGCA